>JAABSB010000040.1 GCA_011390615.1 Desulfotignum sp.
GAAGGAGGCCTGGATTTTCTGCGCGCCCAGTATGCCAAACACGGGGTGTATTATGCCGGTGCCATGGTGTGGCCCGGATACGGCATGTTCTCCCGGAAAAGTGTGGAAAGCCTGGAAGATATCAGAAAACTCAAGGTAAGGGCGGCCGGTACCATGGCCACCATGCTGCATGGTATGGGTGTGTCCACAACATTTATCCCCTTTGCCGAGATTTATGTGGCCATGTCCCGGGGTGCCATCGATGCCACGGTCAGCGGGTCCCATGCGGAAAACTACCTCCAGAACCTGCACGAGGTCGGCAAATACATGGTGGTACCTGATTTTTCAGGGGTACAGACCCTGGAAGTGCTGGTTAACAAAGCCAAATTCGACAGCATGCCCGAACACCTTCAGGTGATGTTTGAAAACGCAATTCAAAAATCTTCTCTGGATTTTACCAGGTCTTTCATGCAGATGGAAAAAAGAGCGGAAACAGACATGGTGGAAGCAGGGGTTGAAAAAGTTGTTCTGCCCCAATCCACTGTGGATGAAATTAAAAAAGCCGCAGATGCCATCTGGGACGAGGTGGCTGCAAAAGATGAATTCTCTGCCCAGTATATTGACATGATCAGAAAACACCTGAAAGAGCTCGGCTACTAAAAGGCATAAAGCATTCCGGGCCGGGAAACCAGCCAGCCCGGAATGTAAATTTTAACATCGTAACATAGGGGTGACCATGCGGAAACTGGAACAATCCATAGCTTTTATCGGGGGCATGAATCAGCGCCTGGGGATGATGTCGTCCTTTGTGTTGATCCTGATCATGCTGTTTTTGTGTTATGAGGTGTTGATGCGCTATTTTTTCAATTCCCCCACCATCTGGGTGCATGAACTTTCCGGGTTCTCCTTTGCATTTTATCTTGCCCTGACCGGTCCATGGCTTTTGCAGCGCAAAGAGCATGTCAGCGTGGATATTGTTTACAGCAGATTTCCTTTTCGGTTCAGGCTGTTTGCCGATATTGTCGCACATGCCGTGTGTCTTGTTTTTTTTGTTGTGCTTTTCTGGGTGGGGGGCAAAGACATGCTCCACGCCTTTGAAATCAACCAGCATTCCTACACAGTCTGGGGACCGCCCCTGGGACCGGTGAAACTCTTTGTCCCCGTTGCCGCAGCCCTGTTTATTCTTCAGTCATTGGCAGGCATTTGTGACACCATACTCACATTCAAAAAGGAATCTGCAAAATGAGCCCGGTCATAATTGTTCTGTTAATGTTTCTTGCCCTGGTGGTGCTCTTTGTTCTGGGTACGCCTGTGGCATTCGCCCTGGGAACTGTGGGGCTGGTTTTTATCGTAACCGTTCTGGGGCCGGCCAAACTCCAGATTCTGCCCCATGCCGTCTTTGCCCAGATGTCGGGAGAGGTGCTCATGGCCATCCCCTTATTTATTCTCATCGGCAGCCTATTAGATAAGTCCGGGATTGCCGATGACATGTTCGAGCTGATCTATAAATGGCTGGGGCCCATGCCCGGTGGGCTGGCTGTGGGCACCGTCCTGGTCTGCGTGGTCATCGCCGCCATCGTGGGTATCGTGGGGGCCGCCACCGTGACCATGGGGCTGATTGCCCTGCCGGCCATGCTCAGCCGGAACTACAAAAAAGAGATCGCCATCGGCTGTATTTCCAGCGGGGGCGCCTTGGGGTTTCTCATTCCTCCCAGTGTGACCATGATCGTCTATTCTTCGGTTACCGGTGTTTCTATTGGAAAAATGTTTCTTGGAGGAATTTTTCCCGGACTGCTTCTTGCCGTGTTGTATATCATTTATATCATCATCAGGAGTTTTGCCCAGCCCGGCATCTGTCCAGCCATCCCCAAAGAGGAACGCGCCACCTGGGGGGAAAAATTTTTGGCCCTCAAAGGCCTGCTCCTTCCTTTTTTGCTCATTTTTTCCATCATGGGTACGATTTTCATGGGTCTGGCCACTCCCACCGAAGCATCGGCCGTCGGAGCGCTGGCCGCCATCGGGGTAGTGGGCCTTCACGGCAAGCTGTCCTGGAAGGTTTTTTCCTCTTCTTTGTACAGAACCTCCCGGCTCGGCAGTATGGTGTTGTGGATTATCATCGGGGCGCTGGCTTTTTCTACGGTCATCAATTCTTTGGCCCTTCCTTCTTTTTTAACCCAGATCATTGAATCTGTGGGCCTTAATCCCTGGACCGTCCTCATCGCCATGATGGCCAGCCTCTTTTTTCTGGGTATGATCATGGACGATCTGCCCATTATCATGATCACCACGCCCATCTATGTGCCCATCATTACCAGTCTGGGCTTTGACCCCCTCTGGTACGGTATTCTGTTTATTCTCAACATGCAGATGGCGTATCTGACGCCCCCGTTCGGGTTTGTTCTTTTTTACATGAAAGGGGTGGTGCCCGAAGGCATTACCATGGGAGACATCTACCGGTCTGTGGGACCCTTTATTTTTCTCCAGGCCATCGGCCTGATCATTGTCATGCTTTTCCCCCAGATCTGTTTGTGGCTGCCCGCTATGATGGGATGATGGCAGATGGAATTTTTACAGCGGATTTATTAGATTTGAAACCAGGATTGGATTATGAAACCAGAAGACAACAAAGTGATGCGGCTGCAGGATGCCGTTGAAAAATATGTTACAGACGGGTGCCACCTGTCCATCGGCGGTTTTACCCTGAACCGCAACCCTATGGCGGCGGTGTATGAAATTATCCGGCAGAAGATAAAAGATCTGCACGTGTATGCCCATTCCAACGGCCAGGGGGTGGATGAACTAATCGGGGGCGGGTGTGTCTCCCGTCTGGAGATCGCCTATGGCGGCACCGGCAAGTTCATGTCCACCTGTATCCGGTTCAAAAAAGCGGTCCAGGAACAGACCATTATAGTTGAGGATTACTCCAACTTCCAGATGACCCTCAGGTTTCTGGCCGGGGCCATGGGCATTGCCTTTCTGCCCACACGGTCTTCTCTGGGGACCGACATCATAAACAAATGGGGATTTCCCAAAGCATTCAGAAAACAGCATGACCGGATTCCCAACCAGAAACTGGTGGTGATGGACAACCCCTTTGACGGGTGGTGTGACACCAAAAAAGTGGTGCTGGTGCCGGCCATCACCCCGGATGTGACCATTATCCATGTGCAGATGGCTGATTTCCGGGGCAACTGCCGCATAGAAGGATTGACCTTTGCTGATGTGGAACAGGCCAAGGCGGCAAAGAGATTGGTCATCACCTGTGAGGAACTGCTGGATGATGATTATCTCAAAACCGATCCGGACAGAAACCAGATTCCGTTCATTCACGCGGATGCAGTGGTGAAGGTCCCGTTTGGTGCCTATCCCACCGCCTGTTTTAAGTATTATGACTATGATGCCACATACATGAAAGCCTATGCCCGGGCCGCAAAAAACGATGATGCGTATCAGCAGTATCTTGCAGCGTATATATTTGACTGCCCCACCCATACCCACCTGCTGGACAAGGTGGGCAGAAGGCGCGTGGAATCCATCCTGGCGGACAGGAACAGAGGATATGCCAAGCATCTGGACCGAAAATAAGGAATAAAAGCCATGGACTATACATTAAAGGAATTGATGACCATCTGCGCGGCCAGAGAAATAAAAAATAATGACATTGTATTTTGTGGCACCGGCATATCCATGCTGGCGGCCATGGCAGCCAAAAACATCAATGCCCCGGACAGTGTCATTTTTTTTGAGACCGGCGCCATTGACTCCAGGTTAGAAGATATTCCCCTGGCGGTGGCCGATCCCCGGATCATGTACCATACATCTGCCAACGGCGGGCTCATGGAAGCGTTCTGCACCATGCAGAACCCCCTGTCAGGGACCCGGATTGTAGGGATACTGGGAGCGGCCCAGATCGATCTCTACGGCAACCTCAACTCCACGGTGATCGGAGAGTATGATGCCCCGGATGTAAGGTTTTCCGGCAGCGGCGGGGCCTGTGACGTGGCCTCGTTTGTTTCCCGCAGCATCATCTTCATGAAGATGGAAAAGCGAAAATTCAAGAAAAAACTGGACTATCTCACCAGTCCAGGGTTTCTGGACGGACCCGGGGGCCGGGAAAAGGCGGGCCTGCCGCCCGGCGGGCCGGACAAGGTGATCACGGACATGGGGGTGATGGGGTTTGATGAACACACCAGAAAGATGTTTTTGATCGGCTGTTTTCCGGGCATTACCCCGGACCAGATCCTGGACAACATGGAGTTCGAAATCCGGACCGACCGGGCCGTGGAAATTGCTGTCCCCACACAGACCGAACTGACCCTGCTCCGGGAAAAGTGTGACCCCCACGGGTTGATCCTGTGAACAAAAACGGTTTATCATTGGAATGAACTTCAATAATATTCTGATTTTTCCGGAGTCTATTTCAAAAAAAATGTAAAAAAAGGGGAATTTTTTTAAAATTCTTGATTCATGTCAAGGATCAGGTGTGATGGTTCCTTTATGATGGGCGCACGTTTGAAAAAAACACCCGGGCATCCGGCAGCGGCTGCCTGAAACTGCATCCAAAAGGAGAAATGCCATGAAAAAAAAAGAGATTTCCCGCCGAAACTTTTTAAAGAACAGCACCCTGGCTGTCACCGGAAGCGCCCTGATTCCTGCATTTTTAAGAGCCCCCTCCGCGTTTGCCGCACCTGCAAACAGGACCAGGATGTTCTGCTACCAGTGTGAGCAGACCATGGGAGGCAGGGGATGCACGGTCATGGGCGTATGCGGCAAGACCCCGGAGGTGGCTGCGCTCCAGGATCTGCTGGTGCATTCCCTTAAGGGGCTTGCCATTGCCTGTGTGGCCGGCAGAAAAGTCAATATTTCCGACAATGCCACCGACCGGTTTATCTGCGAGGCCATGTTTGCCACCCTCACCAATGTGGAGTTCGATCCGTATCGGCTCGAAGACCTGCTCCATCAGTCCGTTGCCCTGCGGGACAAAATGATCCAGCAGGTCCATGCCGCCGGCGGAAAGATCACCTCCACCAGCGATGCCCTGACCCTGAAACCCAAACCCTCCCTGGAAGGTATGGTCAAACAGGCAGGTGCCTACGGCCTGATGTCAGATCCGGATGTGGACCCGGATATCCGGTCTCTGCAGCACATGCTGCTGTTCGGCATCAAGGGCATGGCCGCCTATACCGACCATGCAGCGGAATTTGACCAGGAGGATGAAACCAACTACGAATTTGTACACCGGGGACTGGCATCCCTGGAGGACAAGACCCTGGGCATGAACGAACTGCTGGACTTGGTCCTGGAGTGCGGGGAGAAAAACCTGCGGGCCATGGAACTGCTCAATATCGGTAACACCCAAGCCTATGGCCATCCCGTGCCCACTAAGGTACCCTTGGGTGTCAAAAAAGGCAAGGCCATCATGGTGTCAGGCCATGATTTGATCGATCTGGAAGCGGTGCTCAAGGCCAGTGAGGGCAAAGGGATCTATGTCTACACCCATGGAGAGATGCTGCCCACCCACGGGTATCCGAAACTCAAGGAGCGGTTCCCCCATTTTTACGGCCATTACGGCACAGCCTGGCAGAACCAGAAAAAAGAGTTTGACGTGTTTCCCGGTGCCATCCTCATGACCACCAACTGCATCCAGAAACCCAAACAGACCTACAAGCAGAACATCTTCACCACCGGTACCGTAGGATGGCCGGGAGTCACCCATGTGAACAAGAACAACCTCAAACCGTTGATCGACCGGGCCCTGGAGTTGCCCGGATACACTGAAGACAAACCGGACATGGAAGTTTTGGTGGGATTCGGTCACAATGCAGTCTTGGGGGTTGCCGACAAGATCGTGGCCGGTGTAAAAGATGGCTCCATCGGGCATTTCTTTCTGGTGGGCGGATGCGACGGCGTGAAAAAATCCCGGAACTACTACACCGAATTTGTGGAAAAAACCCCGGACAACAGCATTGTGCTGACCCTGGCCTGCGGCAAGTTCAAGTTTTTCAAAAAACAGCTGGGTGACATCAACGGCATCCCAAGGCTCCTGGATGTGGGACAGTGCAACGACGCCCATTCCGCCGTGCTCATTGCCGTGGCACTGACCAAAGCCTTTGACACGGATGTCAACGGGCTGCCGTTGTCCTTTATTTTGTCCTGGTACGAACAAAAAGCCGTGGCTATTCTTTTGAGTCTTTTGCACCTGGGCATTAAGGATATTCACATCGGCCCCTCTCTGCCGGCTTTTGTGAGCCCCAATGTTCTGGATGTGCTGGTGAAAAATTACAATTTGACCCCCATTGGCACCCCGGATCAGGATCTGAAAAAAATCCTGGGATAGCCTGCCGCAAATAAATAAACACAGGAAAATCAGATGACAGGCCCCCCGGCGTTTACGCCGGGGGGCCTGTTTCAATACATAATGGGTGACCCCGGAGCAGGGTAACGAATTGATGGCCGTAATGGGAAAAGTGTGGCCGCCTTGTCAATGCTCGTCAAGGCCATGTTTTCCAGGCAGGATTTGGTTTTCGACCGAGCCGGTGCCATCCGGCATCGGACTGGGCGGATGCCGCGATGTTGACCGTTTCTTTTTTTTCTGCTATATGGCTCCATACCCAAACAGGAGTTTTACCCCATGGCAAAGCATGAAACAGAGCGGTCCTGGCACCATATGACTGCCCATGCAGCGGCCCGGGCATTTGAGGTGGATTTGTCCGGGGGACTGGTTGATGACGTTGTTTCCAAACGACGCGGGCAGTACGGCAGTAACACCCTGACCACCCGGAAAACCCAGGGACCATTGATTCGGTTCCTGCAGCAGTTTCACCAGCCCCTGGTGTACATCCTGCTGGCCGCTACCCTCGTTACCCTGTTTCTTCAGGAATGGGTGGAATCTCTGGTTATTTTCGGGGTGATTCTTATCAATTCTGTGATCGGTTTTATTCAGGAATCCAAGGCGTTAAAGGCCATTGACGCGTTGGCCCGGGCCATGGTGAGTGAAACCCTGGTGATCCGGAACGGTGAACGGCAGAAGGTGCCGGCCCGGGACCTGGTGCCGGGGGACATTGTCATGATCCAGTCCGGTGACAAGGTGCCGGCGGACATGCGCCTTTTTAAAACCCGGGAACTGCGTATCGATGAGAGTACGCTGACCGGGGAGAGCGTGTCTGCTCAGAAGATCGAAGACAGCCTGGATCAGGATACGGATCTGTCGGACCGGAGAAACATGGCCTATTCGTCTACCCTGGTGACCCACGGGACCGGGCAGGGAATTGTCATTGCTACCGGAGACCATACTGAGATCGGCCGCATCAACGATCTGATTTCGTCGGCTGAGATTATCGCAACGCCCCTGACCATCAAAATCGGGCAGTTCAGTCATGTGCTGCTGTATGCCATTCTCGGGCTGGCGGCGGTCACTTTTCTGGTGGGATTTCTGCGGGGACAGGACTGGATCGACATGTTTATGGCATCCGTGGCTCTGGCGGTCAGCGCCATTCCCGAAGGACTGCCGGCGGCAATCACCATTATGCTGGCCATCGGCGTTTCCCGCATGGCAGATCGCCATGCCATCATCCGGAAGCTGCCGGCCGTGGAAACCCTGGGCAGCACCACGGTGATCTGTTCGGACAAGACCGGTACCCTGACCCGGAATCAGATGACGGTAACCCACATGTATGCCGGCGGAGGCCAATATGCGGTTTCCGGTGTGGGATACGCTCCTGAAGGCGGCATTTCGATTGAAAGCAGCGGGCCGGATCCTGATGACAACAAAGCACTGACAGCACTGCTGACGGCTGGCATGCTCTGTAATGATTCGGTCATTCGGAAAAAAGGGGATGCCTATGATGTGGAAGGAGACCCCACTGAAGGCGCCCTGATCGTATCGGCCATGAAAGCGGGCTTTTCCGAGAAAGGATTGAAACCCATGTTACCCCGGATCGACGTTCTTCCTTTTGAATCGGCCCGTCAGTACATGGCCACCCTGCATGACCAGGGACCGGGCAAGCCCAGACTGGTGTATGTGAAAGGGTCCATTGAAAGCCTCTGCGTGGACTGCAGCCTCATCTATACGGCCGACGGGAGCATGGATACGGGCAATCCCGAGGATATCCACCGCCTGGTGGAGGCCATGGCGGAAAAGGGCCTGCGGGTCCTGGCCTTTTCCTGCATGGAAATGCCGCCTGGCACCGACCGCCTCACCCATGAGGACCTGGAAGAAGGCCTTCAGTTCCTGGGGCTCCAAGGGATGATCGATCCGCCCCGGCCCGAGGCAGTGGATGCGGTAAGGGTTTCCCAGGATGCCGGAATTCTGGTCAAGATGATCACCGGAGACCATGCCGGGACCGCTGCCGCCATTGCCCGGCAGCTGGGACTGTGCGGGGATACCTGTTCCATTCATACCCGGGAGGTGATCACCGGCCGGGACCTGGCGGACATCGAAGAAGAAAGCCTGCCGGAATTTGCCGAAAGCACGGCGGTGTTCGCCCGCGTATCGCCCGAGCAGAAACTGCGGCTGGTGGAAGCCCTCCAGAAACGGGATCATGTGGTGGCCATGACCGGTGACGGCGTGAACGATGCCCCGGCGCTGAGACAGGCCAATATCGGCGTGGCCATGGGCATCACCGGCACGGATGTATCCAAGGAAGCGGCCGACATGGTGCTCACCGACGACAATTTTTCCACCATCAAGGCAGCGGTGGAGGAGGGCCGGGGGGTGTTTGACAACCTGACCAAATTCATAACCTGGATTCTGCCCACCAACGGCGGGCAGGCCCTGGTCATCACCCTGGCGGTTTTTTTGGGGATGGAGCTGCCGGTGCTGCCGTTGCAGATCCTCTGGGTCAACATGACCACAGCCCTGCTCCTGGGCCTGATGCTGGCCTTTGAGCCCAAGGAGCCGGGGATCATGGCGCGCATGCCCCGGGATCCGAACCAGCCGATCCTGGGAAAAGCCCTGATGTTCCGCATCGTGCTGGTGAGCCTGCTGCTGCTGGCTGGATCGTTCGGCCTGTTCAACTATCAGATTTACCGGGACGGGAACATGGAACTGGCCCGGACCCTGGCAGTCAGTGTCTTTATTTTCGGACAGATGTTCTACCTGTTCAACTGCCGGTCCCTGACCCGGTCGGTGTGGAATCTGGGTTTGTTTTCCAATCCCTGGGTCTGGATCGGTGCCGGGCTGATGACCGCGTTTCAACTGATCTTTATCTATACGCCGGTGTTTAATACCGTATTCGGTACCCACCCCATGGGATTTTTTGAATGGTTGCTGGTGCTGGGTTTCAGCGCCCTGTTCAGCATGGTCATCGCGATTGAAAAGAAGATCCAGGAAAGGATATCATGAACACTTTGTACTCCCCGGATCTGTCCACACCCTTCAGCCGGCCCCTTTACATGACCGCCATCGCGGCCGGGTTCCCCTCTCCGGCGGATGACTATATCGAAGGCAGCCTGGATTTGAACCAGCACCTGATAAAACACCCGGCTGCCACATTTTTTGTCCGGGTCAGCGGCAGTTCCATGATTGATGCCGGTATTTTCCCCGGGGATATCCTGATTGTGGACCGGTCCCTGGAGGCGGTGGACAAGAAGATTGTCATTGCCGTGGTGGATGGGGAACTGACGGTCAAGCGGTTGAGAATCCGGTCGGGCATGCCGTTTCTTGAACCGGAAAACGCTCAGTACACCCCCATTGAAATCACCCCGGATATGGCGTTCGAGATCTGGGGGGTGGTGACCAATGTGATCCACAAGGTATGATGCGAGGGTCTGACATGCCGGTATTTGCCCTGGTGGACTGCAACAATTTTTATGTATCCTGTGAGCGGGTGTTCAAGCCTGAGCTGGAACACCGTCCTGTAATTGTTTTATCCAACAATGACGGGTGCGCCGTTGCCCGTTCCAACGAGGCCAAAGCCCTGGGCATAACAATGGGTGCCCCGTTTTTCAAGATCCGGCATCTCATCGACCTGCATGATGTCCAGGTGTTTTCATCCAATTATGCCCTTTACGGGGACATGTCCAGCCGGGTGATGCAGACCCTTTCCGTATTTGCCCCGGCCATGGAGATATACTCCATCGACGAGGCGTTTCTGAATCTGGATCGGCTGGCATTCACCAGCCTGAGCGCATACGGGCGGCAGATCCGGCACACGGTCAGACAGCACACCGGGATCCCGGTGTGCATCGGCATGGCCCCTTCCAAAACCCTGGCCAAGGTGGCGGCCCGGATTGCCAAAAAATCGGAAAAAGCCGGCGGGGTCCTGGACCTGACAGATCCGCGCTTCCAGGACCGGGCCCTGGAGATCACCCCTGTCGCAGATGTGTGGGGTGTCGGCCGGCAATATGCCCGGTATCTTCAGATGCGGGGTATCCGGACGGCCCGGAATTTAAGGGATGCCGACATCGATTGGTTTAGAAAAAAGATGGGCATCAACGGGGTCCGGATCCAGAAGGAGCTGCAGGGAGAATCCTGTTATGACATGGAAACAGATGATCCGGCAAAAAAATCCATTTCCGTGTCCCGGTCCTTCAAGACCCCGGTCACCGATTTTGACAGCCTGTCCGAGGCGGTCAGCACCTACATCTCCCGGGGGGCGGAGAAGCTCCGGGCCCAGGGCAGCCACGCCGAGGCCATGACCGTCTACGTCACCACCAACCGGTTCAAGCCGGATGCTTTTTATTACAACGCGGCTACCCAGAGCTTTCCTGCGGCGTTGAACCACACCCCTTCTTTGATCACCCACGGCAGGACCGCGTTAAAACAGATTTTCCAGAAAGGCCGGGCCTACACCAAGGCGGGCGTGATTTTTTCACACCTCACCCGGAACGGGATGTATCAACAGGATCTGTTTGACACATCAGACCGGTCCCGGCCAGACCGGGTGATGGAGACCGTGGATCTCATCAATCATAAGATGGGGGCTAACACGGTCACCTGTCCGGCCACCGGTATCCGCAAGGACAGATCCTGGGAAACCGCGTTCAACTACCGGTCCCCGGCCTATACCACGGACTGGAACCAGCTGCTGACGGTGGGGTCCTGAGATGGCGGTCTGGTCGGTCTATTTACTGGAATGCGCGGATAACTCCCTGTACTGCGGTGTCACCACCGATCTGGAAGCCCGCCTGCAGAAACACAACCAGGGCACCGCCTCCAGATACACCCGGGCACGGCGGCCGGTGACCCTGGCAGCGGTCCGGGAAAACCTGGAAAAATCAGGCGCCTTTAAACTGGAATACCGAATCAAGCAGCTGCCAGCCGGCCAAAAGATCGCCGCTTTGGAAAAATCACAAATATAACTGGTTACATTTCAATTGTTGTAAACCAGCCGCTTGCATATTCAGCATAATTTGTTTATATCCGCTGCAGTTTCAGGTGATGGGGTTATTCGCTGTTTGTCTTCAACGGCTTGTTGTAAATCACCTTGGCATCTCCGGGGCTGTAGAAATCGGGCAGGGTGGCGGCCGCCGTGTATCCGCAGCGTTCATAAAAGGTGCGGGTCGGGGCGTATCTTTGCTGTGACGCGGTTTCCACATAGATGGTGTGTCCCCTGGCTTCTGTGATCAGCTGCTCCATTTTTGCCAGAAGGGCCTGGCCCAGGCCTTTTCCCTGAAATTCAGGGGCCACCGCGATCCAGTAGATGTCATATCCGGCCAGGGTGCAGGGGATGGGGCCGTAGCAGCCATAGCCGGCAAGCCGCCCGGCCTTTGAGGCCAGGACAAAATAATATCCGCTGGCCGGGCCTTTTTCCAGGCGTTCAGCCACCAGCTGGGCTGCGATTTCCACTTCATCCTCTCTGAAAAATCCTGTGGCAGTCACCAGATGCCGGATCTTTTCCACATCTTGGGGCATGGGGGCATACCGGAACTTAATGCCTTTGGGGGGAGATTGTGTCAGAGTTCTGTCCCGGGTCGGGGTGAACACGGCCTGGGCCAGGCCCTCGAAAAAGTGCCGGGCATTGACACCCAGGTTCCGGGTGTTGTATCCGCCTTCCTGGACCACCACCAGGGGGAGACCGGCAGCCCCGATCATCTGGCCGTTCCGAAAAAAATCTTTGGGTGTCAGAGACCAGGTGCCGGTGGGATCGTTTCGGGCCGTGTCCAGTCCCAGGCAGACCACCAGAAAGTCCGGATCAAATGCAACAACCTTTGCCAGAGCCCGCATCAGGGCGCTGCGGAAGGTTTTGCCGTCAACGGTTTCTGCCAGGGGCAGGTTGCAGTTGAATCCCTCGCCTTCGCCTGTGCCTGTTTCATCGTCAAATCCTGTGAAATAGGGATAGGCAAATTCAGGATGGCCGTGGATGGACACGGTGAGGATATCGGAGCGGTGATAGAAGATATCCTGCTGCCCGTTGCCGTGGTGGTAGTCGATGTCCAGGATGGCCACCCGTCCCTGTTCTCGCAGATACCGGGCCGCAATGGCCGCGTTGTTGAAATAGCAGAAACCGCCAAAGGACCTTCGTTCCGCATGGTGCCCCGGTGGCCGCACCAGGGCGTAGGCGATGCGTCTGCCCGCCAGCAGTGCATCCGCTGCCGTGAGCGTAGCATCGACCCCGGCCCGGGCAGCAGGATAGGCATTGCGGTGGATGGGGGTGAAGGTGTCAATGCAGTAGTATCCCGGCAGGACTGTGGATTCTCTGGGGGGCCGGGTCTTGTTTCTGATGGGAAACACATAGGGGTAAAGGGATTTGTCCGCGGGCACCTCTTCACAGGCCCGGGCCAGGTATTCGATGAAATCCGCGTCATGGACCCCGTGGATATGGATGTCGGGGAAGGGCCGGGTTTCCAGGGTTTCGAACAGGCCGCTTTTTTCCAGATGGTTCAGTATCCTTGTTATGCGCACCGGGGATTCCACATATCCGCGTTCATGGATATGGTGGATCTCATGGTCCTGGTTCACCACCAGAACGATTTTTTCTGAAAACCGGTCATGGACGGCCCGGCGGGTTTTGTGGGGCCGCACATGGCAAAAAGGCCTAAGTTTTACCGGGTTGTCCCGGATGGAGGCCACCACCTGTTCCACGTATTCTGCCGGGCACAGGTCTTTGTATTTGCGCTCCAGGATAGCCCGCACCACTTTTTTTACGTGGGACCGTGCCAGGAAGGTGTCCTTTCCCAGGTCGTCATAGACCAGATGCGGCATGCAGGTATCTTTCGGATCCACCGGGGCTTCATACCCGGTGCCGATAATGGGCCGGGCCCCGTAACGCTCATAGAACCGCAGCCGGGCGATGTTGTCCTGGATCAGGTCGGGTTCGCATTCTCCCGGGGTGTCGGGCAGGCACTCAAAGAACAGCCCGCTGACCTTCAGGGCAGCACACTCGGTTCTGACCCGTTCGTACATGGCACTGCCCAGCCCGCCCCGCAGTGTGTCTTTGGCTGTGGCGATCCAGTCCAGAAAACAGAAATTGATGTCCGGTTCATGCAGGACCATGGCAAACCCCAGCACCTTGTGCCGCATGTTTTCCGCCACAAACAGAATGGGCCGGAACCGCAGGGTGAAAGGGTTGCGCAGTTTGTCTCCCAGGTGGGCGATCTCCTGTTCCGACACTGCAGGGATCCGTTTCTGAAGGATGGCTTTGACCTGGCGGAGGGCATCCTGGTTCACCGGGATGGCATCGTCAAAAATACGTCTTATTCTGAACATAATTGGTTGGTCACTATCTGGCTGATGGCGTGGGTATATGGGATCCCTGCCCGGTCCAGGGCGGCGGCAAATCCGGCATCCGGAGAAAGGCAGGGATTGGTGTTGATCTCCAGGACAAACGGGCGGCCCTCCGGATCCACACGGAAATCCACCCGGGCGTAGCCGGCCAGGTGGAACAGTTGCCAGCAGCGGCGGGCAAGAGTCTCCAGTTCCGCTAACAGGGGTGTATCTGCAGGGGCAAAGTCAAAGCGCCGGGGGGTGTTGTTATATTCATGGGAATCTGTTATCCATTTGGCCCGGTAACCTACCATGGCGGGCCGATCTGACGGGGTGTCCGGAAACAGGATCTCAGCAGGCGGCAGCACGGTCACCCCGAACCGGTCGGCCAGCAGCGAGAGATTGAATTCCCGTCCGGAAATGAAGTTCTCGGCAAAACAGGCACCGCCCAGACCGGGGGCACGCGCTTTCAGCAGCCGGGTCACGGTTTTTGCCGTGCCGGTATTCAGATTTTCCGTCTCCAGGCCTAAGGAACCGTGTTCCCAGACTGATTTGATGATCCACAGGGAGCCGGGATCATCCCCTGAGTCCATTCCCCCCTGCCAGGGCATGTCCGCAGGAAAGGGATTGATCCAGGCAGGGGTGGGCAGGCCGGCCAGGTAAAGGCGCTCCTTGGCCATCACCTTGTGGGAGGTGGCGTACACGGCAGCGGCCGGGCACCCGGTATAGGGGACAGCCAGGGTATCCAGCAGCGCCGGCACCACATGGATCAGGCTGCCGCAGTTTTCCAGGGACTCCACCAGGTTGAACACCCCCAGGGGCCGCATTGTTTCAAGGGTCTGCTTTAACGCGTTCAGGTCAAGGGTGCATGGCACCGGTATGGGATCGTATCCCAGGCCGTTCAGGGCCTCGGATACCGCATCCACCTGGACCAGGACATCTGCCTCATCCGGTCTGGCCGGATCGGTCACGGCATTGTGCACAACGGCAATGGAGCGGTTCATGCCGTCTCCGGACAGGGCGTTTGCATACGGTCCGGCGCCCGCTCCATGGCGGACACCAGGATCATTTCGATGAGTCGGACATAGGATGTCCCGAAAAATTCACACACCATGGGCAGGTCGGAATAATGGGGCCGCAGCCCGGCCAGGGGGTTCACCTCGATAAAGCAGGGGGTGCCTTCTGCATCACACCGGATGTCGATGCGGCCTGCGTCCCGGCATTCCAGCACCTGCCAGGCAGACAGGGCCAGGGCTTCCACATCCCGAATCAACGGGTCCACATCCTGCGATAAAGGCAGGTACTGGACCCGGCCTTGCCATCCCTCTTTGTTTTCAAAAGAATAGACATCCTTTCCCGGATCGGCCAGTACAATGATCTCCATGGTACCCATTACTTTTGCTAGGGGGCCGGTGCCCACAATGCCGGTGGTGAATTCCCGGCCGCACAGAAACTGCTCGATGAGCACGGGCTGTCCGAACTGGTCCATCAACGCCCGGCAGACCCGTGACAGGTCCTTTTTGTCCCGGACCACGGAATCGGTTGTGATGCCCATGCCAGTACCCTGGGCCACGGGTTTGGCAAAATATGGCGGATCAAAGGGCACCCGGCCGGCATCTTCCGGAGCGGCAGCCAGGAAAAACTGTCCCGTTGAAAGCCTCGCATCCCGGATGACCCGCTTGGTCATGGCCTTGTGCAGGGTCAAAGACATGACCAGGGGATCTGAAAATGTATAGGGGATCTGGTACAGGTCCAGGATGGCCGGCACCTGGGCTTCCCTGCCCACGCCGTGCAGGCCTTCGGCAATGTTGAATACCAGGTCCCAGCGCGCACCGCCCACCAGCAGTTCAATGAGCTGCCGGGCATTGCCGATGCGCACGGGGGTATGCCCCAGGTCGCACAGGGCGTGTTCGATGGCTGCGATGGTTTCCACGGAATCGAATTCCGCAGTTTCCAGTTCTGTGTATCCCCTGTCCAGGTAATCCTGGCGTAGGTCATAGGTCAATCCGATGATCATTGTCTGTTCTCCCATGATTTTTGTCATTCTGCCGCCGGCACTGTCTGGAGGCTTTCCAGGCCTGGATCGGGATAGGTAAAGGATCTGTTTTCATAATTGGTCAGCACCAGGTCGTCGCTGGTGTGGCCGCTCACATAGTCGGGCATCAGCGGGATCTTGCCGCCGCCGCCAGGGGCATCCACCACATAGGTGGGCACGGCATACCCGGTGGTGAACCCTCTCATGCCCCGGATGATCTCCAGGCCCTGGGTGATGGAAGTCCTGAAATGACCGGACCCGGTGATGGGGTCACATTGGTACAGGTAATAGGGCCGGACCCGCAGGGCCATCAACCGGTGCATCAAATCGGTCATGGTTTCAACGCAATCATTGATCCCTTTGAGCAGCACGGTCTGGGAGCCTAAAGGGATCCCGGCATCTGCCAGCAGGGCGCAGGCAGTAAGGGTTTCAGGTGTGCACTCATCCGGGTGGGTGAAATGCAGACTCATCCACAGGGGATGATATTTTTTGAGCATTTTAACCAGTGCAGGGGTGATGCGCTGGGGCAGCACCGCCGGCACCTTGGTGCCGATGCGGATGATCTGTACATGAGGGATGTTTCGCAGCCGGGAAAGCACCCATTCCAGCCGGTCGTCGCTCAGGGTCAAAGGATCCCCGCCGGACAGCAGTACATCCCGGACACTTGTGTTGGCGGCGATATAGGTGATGGCCTTTTCCCACCGGGCCCGGCTGGCACGGATCCCGCCATGGCCCACCACCCGGGACCGGGTGCAGTACCGGCAGTAGGTGGAGCAGAAATCAGTGAGCAGAAACAAAACCCGGTCCGGATACCGGTGCACCAGCCCGGGCACCGGGCTTTGATGGTCTTCTCCGAGAGGATCGTCAGACTCACAGGGCATTTTGATCCATTCACCGGCCGTGGGCAACACGCACCGCCGCAGGGGATGGTCCGGCACATCTTTGGGAATCAGGCTGGCGTAATAGGGGGTGATGCTCAGGGGCAGCTGGACCGTGTGATCCGCCAGAAACTCGTCCGGTCCCAGGGGCAGAATCTGGTTGAGCCGTTCATAGGTATGGATGCGGTGGCGCACCTGCCACTGCCAGTCATGCCAGTCCCGGACTGTTGCGCCGGGGAAAAACTGCTTTTGAAACGCTCTGGTTTCCGGGCTGAGCTTTGGGTGACGCGGTAATGAGGTTTTTTGGGCCGGCAGGATGAATACCGGGCGGGTCAGATGAATGGGGTCTATACCGGCCGGGGGGGCCGGGTACAGGGTGTCTATGGCAAGCCTGCCGCTGGGAGGCTCGTCATCATCAATTATAAGCGTTTCCGCGGGTGCTTCTGTTTTGTGCATGATCTCTCCTTGTGTGTCTGTTTTGTTATGGGTGGTAACCTGTCTGTGGTAACGACAATAAGGGCTGAACATTTTGTTGTCTGAAAACGGAATTAGCAACCATCGTGCCTGAAGACCAAAAAAAGCGTCACAATATGATTTTGGGTGTCTTGTGACCGGAGCGTCAGCGGCGGAATCCAGGGGGTTGGGCATAAGGCAGCCATTTGGGGCGGGTAATTTCCAATTCAAGGGGATTGGAAATTGCCCTGATATGGGGAAAAAGAGATGCAACAGGAATCTTTATGTCTGGTTTGGAAACAGGCAGGGCCGGCATGCAGACGCGAAATGTCTGATCGTCTGCAGCCATAAACTGGATGCATTGTCCGGCCAGGCATCCAGGGTCCACCCTGGGTCAGAAAAATTCTTACAAGGAAATACTGCATTTACCGACTTTACTTTAAGGGATATCTCCGGTATGTAATTGGTTGGAATAATGTTGAATCAAGACCGAAAAACATTTTTGGAGACGAATTATCAATGATTATTCAGGGGTTAAAGCTCACCCTCCTTGGTATGGGGGTGGTTTTTTCTTTTCTTGTCCTGCTGTTTGTTCTTATTGTTTTTTTTGCCAAGCTGCTTGCACCGTTCACAAAAAAAGAATTATCACAGGCTGGTGCCAGAAAACCTGCACGGAATAAACCCAGGCAGGCACCTGACGAACACCTGAAACTGACAGCTGTTATCAGTGCTGCAATTTCCGCCCACAGGGCGCGTTCAGGCCGGCATTGACAGCTGTTTCCAATACCTCAAGGATGGTTTCAATGAAAAAAATTCACATTATGGACACCTCATTTCGGGATGGGTTCCAATCGGTTTTCGGGGCACGTGCCCTGACAGATGATTTTCTTCCTGCTGTGGAAGCTGCTGTGGAAGCAGGTATTGAACATCTGGAAGCCGGTGGGGGTGCCCGGTTCCAGAGCCTTTTCATGTACTGCGGTGAATCCGCATTTTCCATGATGGACCGGTTTCGAAAGGCCGCAGGCCCGGATGCCCGTCTCCAGACCCTTGCCAGGGGGATCAATGTGGTGGCACTTTCGGCCCAGCCAAAGGATATGATCGATCTGCATGCAAAGATGTTCAAAAAGCACGGTATGACCCATATCCGCAATTTTGATGCCTTAAATGACGTGCGCAACCTGGTGTACTCAGGGCAGTGCATCAAAGATGCCGGGCTCCACCACCAGGTGGTGGTGACCATGATGGAACTGCCCCCCGGCTGCACCGGGGCCCATGATCCGGATTTTTATCTCAAGACGCTGCAGGAGATACTGAATTCAGGCGTGCCCTATGACTCCATTTGCTTCAAGGATGCATCAGGCACCTCCAATCCTGCCAAGGTGTATGACACTGTAAAGGCAGCCAGAAAGCTGCTAGGGGATGATACCAGTATATGGATGCATTCCCATGAAACAGCCGGTATCGGCGTATCACAGTACAAAGCCGCCATCGAGGCGGGGTGTGACGGTGTCTGCCTGGCAAGATCCCCCTTGTCCGGCGGTACCTGCCAGCCGGATATGATTTCCATGTGGCATGCATTGAAAGGAACAGATTTTTTTCTGGATATTGATATTGATAAAATTCTGGAAGCCAACCGTATCCAGGAAGAGTGCCTGTCATCGTATTTTTTTCCGCCCGAGGCCCTGAAGGTGTCCTCTGAAGTAATTTTGTCCCCCATGCCGGGCGGGGCATTGACCGCCAATACCATGATGATGCGTGACACCGGGACGTTGCATCTGTATCCAAAAGTGATCAAGGCCATGTCTGAATGTATTGCCAAAGGGGGATTCGGCACATCTGTCACCCCGGTGTCCCAGTTTTATTTCCAGCAGGCCTATGCCAATGTGACCCAGGGCAGCTGGCAGAAAATTACAGACGGATACGGCAAAATGGTGCTGGGGTATTTCGGCCGAACCCCCATGCCCCCTGATCCGGAAATTGTTAAAATTGCGGAAAAGCAGCTGGGTATGAAAAAATTTGACGGTAATCCGGTTGATCTGCTGGAACCGGGTATTCCCAAGGCCAAAAATATCCTTGAAAAGGAAGGCCTTCCTGTGACAGATGAAAATATTTTCATCATAGGCGCTCTGGCAACACCCGGCGGAAACAAGGGCCTGGATTTTTTGAAAGGAGACAGGCCTGTCAATGTCCGGAAGAAGAAACCCAAATCCGATCCCGCTACAGAAACAACGTCCTCACCGGGAACAGGCTCCGGAGCAGAAGCTGTTCCCGGTCCATCTGCATCTGCTGCAGGAAAAAAAGACCCTGTCTCCTTAAATTATAAGGTCACGGTTGATGGGAAAACCTATGAGGTCACCGTGGAAGATGAAACCGGTGATGTTACCGGTATCAGTGAATCTTCAGCCGTGCCTGCGGCATCTTCTAAAGAAAAACCCAAGGTGGAAGTCACGGCCCAGCTGCCGGGCAATGTATACCAGATTCTGTTTGATGTGGGGGATACGGTGACCGAAGGGGAAACCCTGGTGATTCTGGAAGCCATGAAAATGGAAACCCCGGTGATGTCTCCTGCAAGTGGTGTGATTGTCTCCATTCCAGTGGTAAAGGGTCAGACAGTGCAGTCAGGCCAGGTGCTTTTGACCCTTGAAGAATAGCAGCCAGATAAAAAGGATTTTTACCATGTGTAGGAAAAGAGCACTTTGTGTCATCCTGTGTTTTGCTGCGCTGCTATTGCTGATGGGATCCCCGGTCCAGGCAGCAGACACTGGGGCCCAGGCTGCTGATCAGGAAGCGGTTCTGCTGCCGCCCATTTTTGAGATGGCTGCCAATTTTGTCAGATCCACGGGCCTGTTCAATTTTTTATTCCCGGAGACAGGCCATTTTTTTGACGGTATCGGACAATTTGTCATGATCGGCATCGGGATTTTGCTCTTATACCTTGCCATCAATAAAAAATTTGAGCCGCTGCTTCTGGTGCCCATCGGATTCGGCGCCATCCTGGTGAATACGCCTGTGGCCGGCATGGCAGATCCGGGCGGGGTGTTATATTATATTTATACCATCGGCATTAAAACCGGTGTATTTCCCCTGCTGATTTTCATGGGGGTGGGTGCCATGACCGATTTCGGGCCCCTGCTTGCCAATCCCAAAACTGTTCTTCTGGGGGCTGCGGCCCAGGTGGGCATTTTTATCACTCTTATCGGTGCATTGTTTTTGTCCGAGTTTGTGCCGGGTATCCATTTTGACCTGTTTGATGCGGCTTCCATCGGCATCATCGGGGGGGCAGACGGTCCCACCGCCATTTTTCTGTCCAGTCAGCTGTCTCCCCATCTGGTGGGCCCCATTGCCGTGGCAGCCTACTCATATATGGCCCTGGTACCCATGATTCAGCCTCCCATCATGCGGGCTTTGACCACAAAAAATGAGCGTAAAATCCGTATGACCCAGCTGCGGCCGGTGGGGAAAGTTGAAAAAATATTTTTCCCATTGGTTGTTCTGGGCCTCTGTGTGCTGCTTTTACCGTCCGCCGCTCCCCTTATCGGTTTTTTCATGTTCGGCAACCTGATGCGCGAATGCGGGGTGGTGGAACGGCTTTCCCAGACCGCACAGAATGCAATGATCAATATCGTCACAATCCTGCTGGGCCTGGGTGTGGGGGCACAGTTGTCTGCAGCACAATTTTTGAACCTGTCAACACTGGGGATTCTTCTGCTTGGTTCCATAGCCTTTTCCATCGGCACTGCATCCGGTATCCTCATGGTGAAACTGATGAACCTGTTTTTAAAAACCAAGATTAATCCCCTCATCGGTTCCGCCGGGGTATCTGCTGTTCCCATGGCAGCCCGGGTGAGCCAGAAACTGGGCATGGAAGCGGATCCCCAGAACCATCTGCTCATGCATGCCATGGGTCCCAACGTGGCCGGTGTTATCGGATCTGCAGTGGCTGCAGGTGTGCTCCTGACCCTGAAAAGCCTGGTGATATGATGAATTTTACAAGGAGGAAAACATGACCATCCGTGTATTGATGACCAGACGGGTTCCCAGACTGACCAGCGGCATGGACCTGTCGTTGCTGCCGACATTGTCTGAAATGCTCATTGACCTGCGGGCCATGGCGGACCGCCAGCCAGGGTATATTTCCGGGGAGACACTGCGGAATGTGGATGATCCCCATGAATACCTTGTGATCAGTACATGGAAATCCCTTGAGGCTTGGAACTGGTGGATGCGCAACAATGAGCGGGCTGAGCTGGAAGGCCGGATTGATGCCCTTTTGGGCTCTTCAACCGTTTACAAGGTTTTCAGTTATGACTGAGGCTGACATGCAGTAAAACAAAACAAATGCCCGGCAGGATGATGCCACTGCCGGGCATTTGTTTCGATGATTTCTTAAGACAAAATGTGAAGGGATTATGCTACAGTGGCTATCAGGTCACCTTCTTCCACTTCATCGCCCACTTTTTTAACAACTTTTTCAATCACACCGTCACAGGGTGCATACACAATGGTTTCCATTTTCATGGCTTCTATCACCATGATTTCGGTATCCTGTTCAATGGTTGTGCCTGTTTCAATATCCATCCGGATGATTTTGCCTGGTAA
>JAABSB010000041.1 GCA_011390615.1 Desulfotignum sp.
GGCCAGGTGCAGGATCTTCCATAAGGGTACCAGTTCATCCGGTTCTGTCACCGGTTCCCTGGAGTTCTGGTTCAGGAAAAACTCGGCCCCCTGCTTGTCAATGGGTGCTTCCATATCTGCAAATTCCGGCTGGGCTTCCTGGTATTCCTCCAGCACATCCTCCACAACAAACTGAAAATCCTCTTCATTGGCCCCCATGGCGGAACAGGTATCATGCTTCAAAGCCATGTCACAGGAACCGATGATGCCTTTGGGCTTGTCTTCCTTTTTCCAGGTGGCCCTGGCATTGAACACCAGCTGGGGGATATTGATCTGCATGGGGCAGACATACATGCACCGTGTACACATGGAGCACATCCATACCCAGTTGCTGGTCAAAATTTCTTCATCCATGCCCAGGGCAGCCATGCGCAGAAATTTTCTGGGATCCATTCCCTCAAGCCCTGTTGCCGGGCATCCTGATGCACATGCCCCGCATGTCAGGCAGGCGTTCAGATTTCCGCCCTCAGGCAGCAGTTTCATCACCTTATCTTTAAAGGCGCTTTTTCTGGCGCCCCCGATCTTGATTGCCGTATCTGTCATATTATTTTCCTTACCCCCTCTGTCTGTGGATTTATCTTTCTTGCGCGTTTAATCTCTTACACCCTTTTTTTAATACCCTCATATTAAAGCAGTTTCTTTTTTCTCCTATTCCGGGGACCATGTCAAGAAAAATTGCCTGCCCGGTTTAAGAATTTGACATTTTGCATCCCTGTGCTAGTATGGCACTAAACATAAAGATACTGCAAAACAATATGGTATTCCCATAAACCATGCAAAAAACAACAGACACCCCCCCAAAAAAACCGGAACCAACAAAAAAAAATATATTCCGGCACCGATGCAACCGGCCGGCACACCTGAATTTCATGCCGGATCTGCCGGTCACTGCCAGAAAAGATGAAATCATTGATGCCGTAAAAAACAACCAGGTGGTGATCATATCCGGGGAAACCGGGTCCGGTAAAACCACCCAGATCCCCAAGTGCTGCCTGGCAGCCGGCTGCGGCACCCGGGGCATGATCGGCTGTACCCAGCCCCGGCGTATTGCCGCAATAAATGTGGCCAGACGTATTGCCTTTGAACTGAGACAACCCCTGGGACAGTCTGTGGGATACAAGATCCGGTTTGATGACAAGGCACCGGCCGGGGCCTGCATCAAGCTGATGACAGACGGCATTCTGCTGGCGGAAACCCAGCAGGACCGCCTGCTGAAACGCTATGACACCATTATCGTGGATGAGGCCCATGAACGCAGCCTGAATATCGATTTTACCCTGGGTATCCTGCGCCGTCTGGTGAAAAAAAGAAAATATCTGAAACTGATCATCACCTCCGCCACCATCGATACCCAGAAATTTTCCGACGCCTTTGACAAGGCCCCCATAATTGAGGTCTCCGGCCGGATGTTTCCGGTGGAAACCATTTATCAGCCCATCCTGGGGGAAACCGGGGACAAACAGAACCCGGAAGACCAGGGGTATGTGGAGGCAGCAGCAGATGCAGCCCATTCTCTTTTGTCCACCACCCGGTCAGGGGACATGCTCATCTTCATGCCCACGGAACAGGATATTGATGAGACCATGGAACTGATCCGGGGAAAACAGAATCCCGGTGTCACCATCCTTCCCCTGTTTGCCAGGCTGTCGGCGAAAGAACAGGCCAAAGTATTTTCCCGGACCCCGGGCAGAAAAATCATTGTATCCACCAATGTGGCGGAAACCTCTTTGACAATCCCCGGCATCAAATACGTCATCGACACAGGGCTGGCACGCATTCCCAGTTATTCACCCAGAACCCGCACCACCTCTTTGCCGGTGCAGCCCATTTCCCGGAGTTCCGCCAACCAGCGCCTGGGCCGGTGCGGACGGGTGGAAAACGGGGTGTGCATCCGGCTGTATGATGAAGATGATTTTAACGGCCGCCCGTTTTTCACAGCCCCGGAAATTCTGCGCAGCAACCTGGCCGAGGTGATTCTGCGCATGATCTCCCTGAATTTAGGTGATGTCCAGGGATTTCCCTTTATCGATCCGCCTGCTGCCAAAAGCATCAAAGACGGGTTTGATACCCTTGTGGAACTGGGAGCCATCCGGAAAAAAAACCAGTCCAGGAATGAAAAGACCCCCTTTGCCCTGACCCGAACAGGACAGATCATGTCAAAAATTCCGGTGGATCCCAAATTGTCCCGGATTCTTATTGCGGCAAAGGAGAACAACTGCCTGGCGGAAACCCTTGTGATTGCCACCGCTCTGTCCATTGCCGATGTCCGGCAGCGGCCGGCGGACAAAACAGCTGCCGCAGACCAGCAGCATGCAAAATTCAAAGACCCGACTTCCGATTTTGTGACCCTGCTCAATATCTGGAATGCCTACAAAGCACAAGAAAAAAATTCCCGGTCCAGAAACAAGCTGCGGCAGTTCTGCACAAACCATTTTCTGTCATTCAAACGCATCCGGGAATGGCAGGACATCCACAGCCAGATCCGGCGCAATCTCGAAGAACACGGGTTTTCCGATTTCTCCTTGTTCACGCCTCCGCCCGGCACAGACCAGCTCAAATCCAGAGAACATGACATTGGCGGACCGTTGTACATTGCCCTGCACAAATCCCTGCTGGCCGGATACCTTTCCCACATCGCCCACAAAAAAGAAAAAAACATCTACACCGCAGCCAAAGGCCAGCAGGCCATGATTTTTCCGGGATCAGGACTGTTTGACAAGGCCGGGCCCTGGATTGTGGCTGCAGAGTTTGTCAAAACCAGCCAGCTCTTTGCCAGGGGGGTGGCAAACATTGATCCTGCCTGGCTGGAGGAGATTGGAAAAGACCTTTGCACCCGCACATACGCAGAACCCCGCTGGGAAAAAAAGCAGGGACAGGTCATGGCCACAGAACAGGTGTCTTTGTTCGGCCTGATCATAGTTGCCGGCAGAAACGTGGCCTATGGAAAGGTCAACCCGGAGGAGGCAGGGGAAATTTTTATCCGCAAAGCCCTGGTGGAAGGAGAGATCCATCAGAAATTTTCCTTTATGGAACATAACCGGACTTTGATACAGGAGCTGGAAGATTTGGAGCATAAAACCCGGCAGCGGGACATACTGGTCAGCCAGGAGGACATCTTCCAGTTCTATCACACCCGTCTTCCCAAACCGTTTTGCAATATCAACACCTTTGCCAGATTTTTAAAGGACCGGGGAAATGACCATTTTCTGCGCATGACCCGCCAGGATCTTGAAAAAACCATGGTGGACAAATCCCGGCTGGCCCTGTATCCGGATGTCCTGGATACGGAACAGGGCAATTTTGCCCTGTCATACCAGTTCAATCCCGGGGGTGAGGCAGACGGGGTCACAGTAAAGGTACCGGCAGACGCGGCTGCCCGGCTTAAGCAAACCGCCCTGGAAAAACTGGTGCCCGGAATGTTTGAAGAAAAAATTGCAGGGCTTATCAAGGGACTGCCCAAACACTACCGGGTAAGGCTTATGCCGATCCAGAAAACAGCCGCCCGCATCGCGAAAGATCTGCCCAGAGACAATACGCCTCTTTTTTCCCAGTTGTCCGCCTTTATCCAGAAACACTACAATTTCACCATCCCTGCCACAGCCTGGTCTGAAGAAAACCTGGCGGATCATTTAAAGATGCGGATCTCCATCCGGGACCACCAGGACAAAGAGATCACATCCCTTCGGGATCCTTCCATTTTGCAGCAGTTTCCGGTAACCCGCCCCAAAAAGGAGACTTCCGCATTTGAACAGGCCTGCAAAAAATTTGAGCGCACCCATATCACAGACTGGACTTTTGCTGATCTTGCTGAAGAAATGCCTGTTGCCGAACCTGACGGATGCATGCGCAGGGTATATCCCGGGCTGAAGATCGAAGACAACATCTTGAGCCTGCGTTTGTTCACCGATCAGCAGGCGGCAGACCTCTCCCATGTCCAGGGTGTACGGTACCTGTATGAACATGCATTTGCCAAAGAGTTTGCAGCCATCAAAAAAGATATCCGCACCACAGCTGATCTCAAACAGATCGCTTCTTGTTTCAACGGCCAGGCAGCTTTCCAGAAAGCAATCTATTCCTGCATCACAAGAGAGCTGTTTGAAAAAAACATCCGGACAAAAACCGCATTTGATGCCCATATCCAGAAAATCAGGCCCGCTCTCTACCAAAAAACAAAGGAAATGCTGGCAGACATAATGGCAGTGGGCAAAGAATATGAGCAATGTTATTCACTGATACAGTCATTGTCTCTCAAATACGAAAACAGGCCCCAGGCCAGCCGGATTCTCACCAGGGTATCTGATGAACTCAAAAACCTGGTACCCCCCCATTTTTTATCCCTGTATGCCATGGAAAGAATCCGCCACCTGCCAAGGTATGTGGCCTGTATCAAAATCCGGGCACAGCGGGGGGCGGACAACCCGGTAAAAGAAACCGCCAAGGCGGAAAAACTGACCCGGTTTGAACACCATCTTTCCCAACAGCTGGCAGCCCTGTCCAAAAAGAGTTCAGCTGAAAAAGCACAAAAGGTGGAGGATTTTTTCTGGCTTTTGGAAGAATACAAAATCTCTGTTTTTGCCCCGGAAATAAAAACCGCTGTCAAGGTATCTGCCAAACGCCTAGACAAGGAACTGCTGAACCTGGCCACCATGATCTGAACCCCGGCCCTGCCAGGGCATTGAAAAAAATTATCCGGATGGCTGGTTTTTCACCCGTTCTTTCACCTGCTTTTCCAGGTGCTGGATCACCTGTGACAGGGCCCTTGTTTCCCGGATGGGACCGGAATCATTCCACCCGGCTGCCAGGGCCTGATTTTTTTTATCCCGGAACTGTTCCAAAGATTCCACCAGGGTTTTCCAGGCAAACAGTTTCTGGAGCACATGCCGCTCCTCCGGGCTGAGGTTTGCTGTGTCTATGGTATTACCGGTATCTGTTTTAATAATCATATTTTTGTTCCTGTGAATGGTGTTTTTTGTGTCAACTGGACAGGATCAGTCTGCTTACCATTGCCGGGCACCTGCGCCAAGACAATGGCGTGGCAAAAAAGATATCAGAAAATGGCCTGCTGGTAAAACATCCTGCAAAAAATACAGACCATGCAGGCCTTGAAACCCGGCTGCAAATGCAGTAGTTTGACAGATACATTTTTTCAAAACCCCTTTTAAAAAAAGGAACTGCTGCGTGTTCACAGAAACCATAACCTTTCCGGCCGCCTTTGCCGCAGGTCTGCTGTCGTTTTTGTCTCCGTGTATCCTGCCCCTGATACCGGCCTATTTTTCATTTATCACCGGACTTTCCCTGGATGAACTCACCGCGGGCAGACAGGAAACCAGAAAAAAAGTGATCCTGTCAACCCTGGCCTATGTGGCAGGGTTTTCCTTTGTTTTCATCATGTTCGGGGCATCCGCCTCATTTCTTGGATCTGTTTTCACCAAGTACGCCTTCGTGATCCGGTACCTGGGCGGGGGCATCATCGTAATTTTCGGGCTGCACCTGCTGGGTGTCATCAATATCACGGCATTGTCCTTTGAAAAACGGATTCATGTGAAGCAGAAACCTGTGCACCTGCTTGGCACCTTTATCATCGGCATGGCTTTCGGGGCAGGCTGGAGCCCGTGTATCGGGCCTTTGCTGGGCAGTATCCTTATTGTGGCAGGCAACCAGGATACCCTTGCCAAAGGGGTGTGGCTGCTGGCTGTTTACTCGGCAGGCCTGGCTTTGCCCTTTATTGTGATCTCTTTTTTCATCACCTCTCTTATGGAATTCATGAAAAAAGCCACCCGGTTCATTGTTGTCATCAACAAAGCAGCCGGGGCACTGCTGATTCTCATGGGACTGCTGCTCATTTTTGACAAATTTCATTTACTGGTTGCCGTCTAGACCGGATATCCTGCCATGACAAAAAACGCCAGACAGTTTTACAGCCTGATCATCGTCACCACCCTGGCCAAACTGCTGCTGAACACGGCCAGGCGGATGGTTTATCCCTTTGCCCCGGCCTTTGCCAGGGGACTCGGGGTGGACCTTGCCGCCATTACATCCGTGATCGCCCTTAACCAGGCTACCGCTGTTCTGGGGCCTGTGGGGGCATCCTTTGCAGACCGGTACGGCAACAAAAGACTCATACTGATCGCCCTGGTGCTGCTGTGCCTGGGCTGCTTTGCCGCAGGCATTGTTCCCCTTTACGGGGTCCTGGTGGCGAGCCTGTTTCTGGCCGGCCTGGCCAAAAGCATTTTTGATCCCAGCTTCCAGGCCTTTATCGGCACCCATATCCCCTTTGAACAGCGGGGAAAATTCATCGGCATTACCGAGCTGGCATGGGCCGGGGCCACACTTTTAGGAATCCCCTTGGCCGGGCTGGTTATCCAGAAATTTTCCTTCCAGACCCCGTTTCTGGGCATCGGCCTGCTGGGGACAGCCTGTTTTTTTCTGATCCTCCGGCGCATGCCGGCAGACGGCCCGGCAAACCGGCAGAAAACCGGGTCAGGCAAGATACTTGCTGCAAACTGGAAACAGATCATGAGAAACCGCCGGGTCCTGGGGATTCTGGGGTTTGCCTTTTTCATGGCCCTGGGATCTGACACCCTGTTTGTGGTGTACGGGGCCTGGCTGGAACAATCCTATGGCCTGTCTCTGGCTGCCATCGGCCTGGGCACCATCCTCATCGGTATTGCAGAAGTGGCAGGAGAAGCTGTCACCGCATTTTTTTCCGACAGGGTGGGGTTGCTGAGAACCATTTTCATCGGAATGGTTCTGACAGCAGGGGCCTATTTTCTGCTGCCGGTCCTGGACCGTGGGGTTCCTTATGTCCTGGGGGGACTTTTTCTGGTTTTCCTGTGCTTTGAATTCACCATTGTTACCGCCATGGGCCTGGCCACGGAACTGATGCCGGAACTGCGGGCCTCCACCATGTCCGCTTTTTATGCCATAGGGGGTCTGGGACGGGTGGCTGGGGCGTTTTGCGGGGGACTGGCCTGGGCCCATACCGGCATATTTTTCATCAGTCTCATTGCCGGTGTGTGCACCCTTGCTGCCCTGGCATGCATGACAGCCGGATTTGCCCGGTTTTCCAAACCATAACCCCAATTTTAAAGGCAGGCTTGGGGCCTGCAGCCGGGAATCTTTATGACAATGCTGCAGAAAAAATCCGGAAATCCGCTTCAGATATACCGGCCACTGCCGGAGGGCGCTCTTTGCTGTCATGGCAGTCGGATCCGCCCGTCACCAGCAGGTGGTGCTTTTCTGCCCAGGAAAGTAAAATTTCCTGGTGTTCTTTTGTGTGTCCCGGATAATACACCTCAATGCCTATGATGCCGGCTGCCAGAAATTCCGGCAGAAGCGTTTCCACCGTGTCAATGGGGGGAAGCACTTCTCTGTAATGGCCCTTTCCCGGAAAAGAACCGGCAGCCGGATGGGCCAGAACCGCCAACAGATCCTGTTTTTTGATAAAATCAGCTGCTGCATCCAGGGCAATGCCTGACGGCAGATAGGCAGGGCTGTCATTGCCGATAATCTTGTTGATGGTATCTTTTTCGGTTATGCCCATTTTCTCTGACAGGGCCAGGGCAAAATGCCGGCGGCTGGCATTGGCACTGTAAAAAGCAATATCTTCAAACACCAGGGCCCGATCCAGCAGCGGGTCAGGACCGGCAGGGCCGAAAACAGCATTTATTTTTGCAATCCTTGCCCGGACAAGCCCTTCCCCCCGGCCATCCACCATCAGGGCTTCAAATGAACCGACAAAATCCTTATCTGACAAGCGGCTGGGTTGAAAATAACACAAGAGGTGCAGGGTGCCGGTGAAAAAAGAGCGGTTGAACCGGATGGACAACTCCACCCCCGGAACCACCTGGATACCGGCCGCATCCCCTGCCGCCAGGCCCTTTGCAAGTCCCTTGAGGGTGTCATGGTCCGTGATCCCGATGGCACAAAGCCCGTATTTCTTTGCCAGGTCCACAAGTTCTTCCGGTGAAAAATCACCGTCCGATGCCAGGGTATGGTTGTGCAGATCTGCAAATAAAACACCGGCCATGGCCGGTCTTTCCTGGTTCATTTCCATTTTTGTTTTCCTGTCAGTGTTGATTTCAGCTGAAACTTACATATACCTGTACATATGCAGCCCACCATTTTTTATAAAAAAATGCAAGATATCATTTGATTTTTATCTGGTAAATGGTAGAAGAAAAAATCTAAATTTTGAATATTTTTAGGAAAAATACCCACAAATCTTAAAATGGATACTGATATGGATATTTTAAATGCACTTGGGAAGGTCACATCAGCACAGGATGCCAAAAAAATTTTCACACAGCGCATGGACGGCGTTCAGCTGGACCGCATCCTGAAAATTCAGAACCCTGACATCCTTAAACGTATTGCCAATGCCATTGTCATCTGTAATCCGGACACAATTTTTATCAACACCGGCTCACAGGAAGATCAAAATTTTATCAGGACCCTGGCCATGGAAACAGGGGAAGAAAGCCCCCTGGCCATGAAAAACCACACCATCCATTTTGACCTGCCCGGCGAGCAGGGCAGAATCGTGGACAGGACCTTTTATATTGCCAACCCGGAAGACCACATCTCCTCTCTTGCCAACCGCATGAACCGGGAAAATGCTCTGGAAGATATCCGGTCCAACATGATCGATATCATGAAGGGCAAGACCATGATGGTGGGATTTTACATGCGGGGACCGGTGGGATCCCCTGTGTCAAACCCGGCCCTGGAAATCACCAGCTCCGCCTATGTAAGCCACAGCGCCGAGCTTTTGTACCGCAATGCCTATACAGATTTTGACAGGGAAGTCACCGCCCTGGGCCATTTTTTCACCAATGTCCATTCCCAGGGACTGAATCGGTCTGAAGACCTTCCCAGCGCCCGGGTGTTCATGGACCGGCAGTACCAGACCACCTACAGCTTCAAATGCACCTATGCCGGCAACACCCTGCTGCTCAAAAAAGGCAACCACAGGTTTGCCGTGGACAAGGCGGTTTACAAAAATCAGGGGGAAGAGCTGTCCGAACATATGTTCATAACCGGCATCAGAGGGCCGGAAGACCGGGTTACCTGGTTTGCCGGTGCAGCCCCTTCCGGATGCGGCAAGACCACCACAGCCATGGCCGGGAATCTGTTTGTGGGGGATGACCTGGCCCAGATGTGGATCGCCGAAGACGGCAGCATCCGGTCCGTCAATCCTGAAGCAGGCATTTTCGGCATTGTGGAGGATGTGAACCAGGAGGGCGACCCTTTGCTCATGAAGGTGCTGCGCAAGTCCGGATACGAGGTGATCTGGTCCAATGTGCTCATTGATGAAAACAACATCCCCCAGTGGGTGGGAAACAATGAACCTGTGCCGAAAAAAGGGATCAATTTCCAGGGAGAATGGCATGCCGGCATGACAGATGAAAAGGGCAGCCCTGTGCCCATGTCACACCCCAATTCCCGGTGCACCCTGCGGTCCACCTGTCTGGAAAATTATTCCGATGAAGCGGAAAATCCCGAAGGCGTGCTGACCCGGGTATTTACTTACAGCGGCAGGGATGCCGACACCATGCCGCCTGTATGGGCGGCACAGGATCCAGACCATGGGGTGGTCATCGGTGCCTGTATCGTGTCAGCAGCCACAGCCACCGAGGTGGGGGCCACCGGTGTCAAACGCGCACCATGGGCCAATGCCCCGTTTATACCCGGTGCCTTAGGAGATTATATGGAAGCCCAGTTCCGGTTCTTCGGAAACAAAAAAATCCGCAAACAGCACCAGCCGGTGATGGCCGGCCTGAATTATTTTCTCACCGAAAAATCCAGGGGAGGGGATTCAGACCGCCTGCTGGGGGAAAAAAAGGATGTCAAGGTCTGGCTGGCATGGCTGGAACGGTATGCCAGCAATGAAGCAGGCTGCATCAAAACCCCCATAGGCAACCTCCCCCTGTACCAGGATCTGGTCCAGTTATTTGCACAGATCATTGACAAAAAATACCCCAAAGATTTGTATGACCGGCAGTTTTCCCTGTATGTGGACAATATTGTCCAGCGCATTGCACTGCAGGAAGCCGCCTATGCCAAAGAAGCAGGCATTCCGGGCCGGCTGTTCGACATTCTGGCCCGCCAGAAAGAAGAGCTGCTGGCATGGAAACAAAAAAAAGGGGCAGTCATCCTGCCGGATGATTGCCATTAGACAAAATATATGGATATTTTTTAATGATATTCTTAAAAAATATTTCATATATTTGCTTGATTTATCAATTTTGCTTGATTTTATTTATCCGATTATATTAAAAGAAATGGTTACCATTTACCATAAAACCCAAAAGATATAGTTGCAGCCGCATGCTGCTGACAATATGTTTTATGACAACAGGAGGAAGCAATGGCAAAAATTGTCGCCCGTGAGGAAATGGCCCAGGGGACTATTGTAATGAATGAGATTGATGCCCCCCGCATATCCCGCAAAGCAAAACCCGGCCAGTTTGTAATTCTGCAGGCCGATGAAACCGGAGAGCGCATTCCGCTGACAATGGCGGATACCGACCCTGAAAAGGGCACCATCACCATTATCTACATGGTGGTGGGCAAATCCACCGCCCGGTTCAAGGAACTGCAGGTCGGGGATGCGTATTTTGCCCTTATCGGGCCGTTGGGTGCCCCCACCCATATTGAAAATTTCGGCAAAGTGGTATGTGTGGGCGGCGGCACAGGGATCGCAGTGCTCCACCCCATTGCCCGGGCATTGAAACAGGCCGGCAATGAGGTCACCACCATCCTGGGTGCCAGAAGCTATGATCTGCTGATCATGGAAGACAAAATGCGGGCTGTGTCAGATCATTTTCACATCTGCACCGATGACGGGTCCCATGGCCACCACGGGTTTGTTACAGATGTACTCAAAGATGTTCTGGAAAAAGATGATATCAATCTGGCTGTGGCCATCGGCCCCATCCCCATGATGAAATTCTGCAGCCTGATCACCAAGGAAAAAAATGTCAAAACTTTTGTGAGCCTGAACCCCATCATGGTGGACGGCACCGGCATGTGCGGCTGCTGCCGTGTATCTGTGGGAGGAGACACCAAGTTCGCCTGTGTGGACGGCCCGGAATTCGACGGCCACAAAGTGGATTTTGACGAACTGGCCAAACGCCTGGCATCCTATCTGGACGAAGAACGCACCAGCCTGGAAGCCTTTGAAAATTGCAAAACACTATAACAACACCCAACCGGTTGGTAATACGGAGGAATAAATGGCAGATAAAAAGAAGAAAATAGACCGGGCCCGGATGCCTGAACAGGACCCGGATATCAGACGGAGAAATTTTGAAGAAGTCCCCCTGGGACTGGACAGTGACACCGCCATGCTTGAGGCAAGCCGGTGTCTGCAGTGCAAAAAGCCGCTCTGTGTGGAAGGCTGCCCTGTATCTGTGGATATCCCCGGCTTCATCGGATTGATTGCAAAAAATGATTTTTCCGGCGCTGCAAACAGATTGTGGGAGAGAAATGCCCTTCCGGCTGTATGCGGCAGGGTCTGTCCCCAGGAAGAGCAGTGTGAGGGCAGGTGCATACTGGGCAAAAAAGACAAACCGGTTGCCATCGGATATCTGGAACGGTTTGCCGCAGATTATGAACGCAAGAACGGTTCCGGCGGCATACCGGTAGTGGCAAAGAAAACCGGCAAAAAAGTTGCGGTTATCGGTTCCGGTCCATCCGGACTCACCGTGGCAGGAGACCTGCTCATCAAGGGACATGATGTCACGATTTTCGAGGCATTCCACAAACCCGGCGGGGTACTGGTCTATGGTATCCCCGAATTCAGGCTGCCCAAGGAAATCGTGGCATCTGAAGTGGCCACCCTGGAAAAAATGGGTGCCAACATCGCATGCAACTCCGTGGTGGGGGCATCCGTTACCATTGACGAGCTGTTTGAGGAAGGGTATGACGCTGTTTACATTGGTGTGGGGGCGGGTCTGCCCCGGTTCATGAACCTGCCCGGTGAAAACCTTATCGGCATCTATTCCGCCAATGAATACCTGACCCGTACAAACCTTATGAAGGGCTACCTGTTCCCCAAATACGACACCCCCATTGCCAAGGGGAAAAATGTGGTGGTCCTGGGGGCGGGCAACGTGGCCATGGACTCTGCCAGAACGGCCATGCGCCTGGGCGCGGAATCGGTCAAGGTGGTGTACAGACGGTCCAGAGAAGAGATGCCGGCAAGGGAGGAAGAACTCCACCATGCCCAGGAGGAAAAAATCGAATTTGTGCTGCTCACCAATCCCACCCAATTTTTCGGGGATAAAAACGGCCGGGTCACGGGCATGGAGTGTCTGAAAATGGAACTGGGGGAGCCGGATGATTCCGGCAGAAGGCGGCCGGTACCCATCGAAGGATCTGAATACCGTATTGACTGCGATCTTGTGGTGGTATCAGTAGGTTCCAATGCCAATCCGCTCTTGACCAATGCCACCCCGGACATGTCATTGAACAAATGGGGCAATATCGTGGCTGATCCTGTTACCGGCAAGACCACCAAAAAAGGGGTCTGGGCCGGCGGCGACATCGTCACCGGTGCAGCCACGGTTATCCTGGCAATGGGGGCCGGCCGGGCTGCGGCCAACTCCATGCATGATTACCTGACTATCGGCTGGTAATTTCCCATACATAAAAAACACAGGCAATGGGGGCTGGGTTTTAGACCAGCCCCCATTGCCATTTTTTGTTGCACCGCTGATTTTATATGAAAGTTTTGGGTGTTAAAGCCAATACCTGATCGCTTATTTTTTCATCATTTGTTGTGGTCTCTCGGCCATGATTGTTATTCTCATATGTCTTGGAGAAATATTTTCTTCTGTTCCACTATAAGCGCACTCACGCAGGTGCAATAAACACCTTATGGTCCACCAGGGACAATGAGTGGATATGGCCTTTGACAAATTTCTGCTCACCGAAAATGGAAACCAGGCGGATACCGTCCTCATCCGGCTCCACCTTGTCAACCGCTTCCATAATCAGGGTTTGGGTACCATTTTTCTTAAAATATGCATTTGCTTCACACATGTCTGAACCTCCTTGCATTATATCATATAATAGACAGGTGAGATGCCATAAGCTCATCCACCAGCATGGGCAGGGGCAGTCCTGCCACACCCACAATGTCGATATTTTCCTGGCTCAGGGGCAAGAGCACTTTTCTGGCATCTGACAGGCTGACGGCCTCAGCAATCTCGCAGGTCACTTCCCCCATCATGGCATGGGGCATGATGATGCCCACGGGTCCTATGATCACATCCGCCTTTTTTACAGTTTGAACGATGGCATTGGTACCGGATGCCCCCTTGTTGGCCCGGGATTTGAGCATCTGGGCCGTTGCAATGGCATTGGTGCCCAGGGCAATAATCTCGATCTGTTCACCGAACCGGTCCTTGAGTTTTTTAATGATAACAGCCCCAATACCGCCGCCCTGCCCGTCCACAACACAGACTTTTTTTATTTGTTTTGTATCCATTTCAGCCTATTATATTATGTCTGATGCTACCCGGGATTTCACAAACGGCTGCAGGTGCTGCCAGATAATCTTCTCCACTGCATCCTCTGGAGCATCTCCATCAACCGTCACCACCTTTTCTGTATTTCTTAAACGGTCAAAGGCAGCAAAATAATTATGGCGCACCTGTTTGAGTATGTCAATTTTTTCATACATGTCCAGGCGGTGGCGGCCGGCCCGGATCCGGTCCAGACAGGTTTCAGGTGCCACATCGATGAAAATGGTCAAATCCGGCCGAAGAATCTGCGCATTCAAACTGTTCAGGGTGATGATCCATTCCAGGTCCATATCCCTGGCATGGTAGGCATAGGATGAAAAATAGTACCGGTCGCACAGCACCACCCGGCCTTTTCCCACCAAGGCCTGCACCCCGGTTTCCGGTTTCACCAGATGGTCGGTCCTGTCTGCGGCAAACAGGGCCGCAATGGTCCGCGGATCACTGGACATCCGCCCTTCCAGCATGTCACGAATCAGGGACCCCACAGGACCATCCGTGGGTTCACATGTGGTAACAGATTCAATACCCATACCAGTGAGCCGTTTTTGTATCCTGGTCATCTGGGTGGTTTTACCGGACCCGTCCAGCCCTTCGAACACCAGAAATCTGCCTTCTGCCATCTGCCCCACATCATTTTTTAAAGGTTTTTGCCACAACAGCGGCATTTATACCAGCATCCAGGCCATGTGGCAAGACCGGATTCTCATCCGGCAGTAAGGCCCCACCGGGGGCGGCATCCCTGGCCGGCCGGTTTTTCGCAGTCGGTGTCACATCCATCAGCCCTGATCATTCATGGGAGTGGGGGTGGGGTTCCGCCTCATGGCCGGGATGATCATGGTTGTGGCTGCCGTGCGCCTCCTTGTGATCATGGTCTGCATCATCTGACCCATGGCTGTGATTGTGCTCATGGCCATGGGCATGGGTGTGCCGGTGGGGATGGGTGTGTGTTTTGCCGTCATGGGTATGGGCATGGTCGTGTACATGCTCATGCTCATGGTCATGGTCATGGGCATGTTTGTGTCTGTCCAGTTTTATCTCCATTGAAACCTCCTTGTTTGCATCAGTTTATCAATCCAGGCTGCCAAAAAGCATCTTACCTATTACTATAACTATTTTTCCAGACAGGGAAAGAAGAAAAAAACACGATTTCATTCCAGGCCCTGTTTTTTGCTTGCACCTGCCGCGGCAAATGGTATGGTTACAGGCACAGTTAACAAAACGAACGGAAATTGTAATTACATGAAAAAATTTTATATTTATTGTTTTTTTGTCTGTTTTCTGGTTTTGGCTGCCATGGTACATGCCGGTGGTGCGGATGTTTCAAACATCCCCGGCCCGGTCGGACCAGATCCTGCTGATATTACGGCTCTGGTAATATATGTGCTGCTGGCACTGATTTTTTCGTTTATGTGCTCAGTGGCGGAAGCAGTGCTTTTAAGCATCACCCCCTCATACATTGAGGGAAGAAAAGAAAAAAATCCCGGGCAGGCCGCCCTTTTAAAACGGTTGAAACAGGACAACGTGGACCAGTCCCTGGCAGCCATATTGACCTTGAACACCATTGCCCATACCGTGGGTGCCATCGGTGCCGGGGCAAAGGCCACAGCCGTATTTGGCAGTGCCTGGTTCGGGATATTTTCCGCTGCCATGACCCTGATGATCCTTTTTCTTTCTGAAATCCTTCCCAAAACCATCGGCGCTTTATACTGGTCACGGCTTGTGGGGCCCACGGCATTATTTATCAGGATTTTGATTGTAACGTTGTATCCCATTGTGTGGATTTCAGAAAAACTGACAAAATCGATCTCCCGAGGAAAAGATCTGCATATTTTCTCCAGGGATGAATTCATTGCCATGGCTTCGGTGGGGGAAACCACCGGCCAGATCCACTCCGGGGAATCCAGGATCATCCAGAACATGATGTGCTTTGAATCTTTGAAGGTGACCGATATCATGACACCGCGCACGGTTATTTCAGCACTTGCCCAAGACATGACCATCCAGGAATCACTCAAGCAGATCATCCAGACCCCTTTTTCCCGCCTGCCTTTGTACAGATCCCATATCGACGACACCACAGGGTTTGTTCTCAAGGATGATGTGCTGATTTTTGCCGCCCAGAAACGGGGCAATGAAAAACTCAAAGTACTGAAACGGGACATTCTTGCGGTTCCCAGTTCCATATCCCTGACCACCCTTTTTGAGCGGTTTCTCAAGGAGCGCCAGCACATTGCGGTTATTGTCAATGAACATGGGGGCATAGACGGGCTGGTAACACTGGAGGATCTCATGGAAACCCTCATGGGAATGGAGATCGTGGATGAGACAGACAATGTAGTAGATATGCGGAGCCTGGCACGGAAACAATGGGTGGCCCGGGCAAAAGCCATGGGCATTGAAGCAAAAGATCTGGAAAAAATCGATGAAATATGATGTCATTATAGTGGGCGGCGGACCTGCAGGACTTTTTGCGGCCTGGTATCTGATGGAAAATTCCGACCTCAACGTGGTCCTGATTGAAAAAGGCAAAGATTCTTTGCAGCGCAAATGCCCCAACCACAACCAGCAGAAATGCACCCAGTGCGATCCGTGCAATATCCTGTCCGGCATCGGGGGTGCCGGCCTGTATTCTGACGGGAAACTCAATTTCATCCCCAGGCTGGGAAAAACAGACCTGACACAGTTCATGTCCCTGGCAGAGGCCCAGGAACTTATCGATGAAACCGAAGCGGTGTTCACCCGGTTTCACATGGACGGGCCGGTGTATCCCACGAATATGGAAGATGCCCGGCAGATCAGGAAAGAAGCCAAACGGTTCGGCATCGACCTGATGCTCATCAGGCAAAAACACCTGGGATCTGACAATCTGCCCGGGTATATTGCCGCCATGGCCGATCATATCCGGTCCAGGGGACTGGTAGTCAGGCTCAAAGAAACCGCCTTGGACATCCTGGAACAGGATGGCCGGGTAACCGGTTTGGTAACAGACAAAGCCACATATGAAGCCCACAGCGTCATTCTGGCCCCGGGCCGCATCGGTGCCAACTGGGTGGCGTCTGTGGCTGCAAAACACGGCATCAACCTCAGCCAGCGGGGTATTGAAGTGGGGGTCAGGGTGGAAGTCCACAACGATATCATGGATGATTTATGCAATATCATCTATGATCCCACATTTTTTATCCAGACCAGCACATATGATGACCAGACCCGGACTTTCTGCACCAACCAGGGGGGGTTCATATCCCTCGAAAACTACAAGGATTTTGTCTGTGTCAACGGCCATGCCTATTCCGGAAAAAAATCCGCCAACACAAATTTTGCATTTTTATCCAAGGTGATACTCACGGAACCTGTGACCGACAACCAGGCCTACGGGGAGTCCATCGGCCGGCTGGCCACCATCATCGGCGGGGGAAAACCGATCCTCCAGCGGTTCGGGGACTTGAAACGGGGACGCAGATCCACCTGGCACAGGATCAGAAAAGGCTATATCGAACCCACCATGACCAATGTGGTGTGCGGCGATATTGCCATGGCCCTGCCGGAAAGGATCCTGTCCAACCTTATTGAAGGGCTGGAAACCCTTAATCTTGTGGTGCCCGGAGTATCCAACGATGAAACCCTGCTCTATGCACCGGAAATCAAATTTTTTGCCACCCAGGTGGAAACCAGCAGCCATCTGGAAACAAGCATCAAAGGGTTGTATATGGCCGGAGACGGTCCGGGCGTGGCAGGCAATATAGTATCAGCCGCAGCCACAGGCCTCATCCCGGCAAAACAGATCATTGCCCGTCAATAACCCGGGGCAATGGCAGGCAGGGCTGGGTTATGTATATTAATCAAGCCCCCTGCGGGAGCCTTGTGACCGGACCGGCAGATGTCAAAATCCCGGACAGCCCGCAAGGCTCCCGCAGGGGGCGGGTATCTGTCAAACGATCGGAATTTGGCTGCATGCGATTGCCCCCCGGGAGGGGGGGGACTACTCAGGATAGTAGATGGCACAGGCATCATCAGATTCCCATGCCATGACCCGGGATACCTGAAGGCTGTCATCCAGGGTATCATCCAGCAAGGTCTGAACATTTTGTGCAATATACACGGCAATCCGTTCCGAAGTAGGCTGTCTGTCTTTGAACGCGGCCAGTTCATTGAGAAACTTATGGTCCAGGTCCCCGTCCACAACCTTGCGCACCGCTTTTTTGATATCACCGAAATCAGCCAGCACACCGGCGGAATTCAGCTGCGCGCCTTTGACACACACCTCCACATGCCAGTTATGGCCATGGAGGTTTTCACATTTCTGCCCCACCATGGTCAACTGGTGGGCACCGGCAAACCGGGTTTTTATCTTGAGTTCAAACATGGTATCCGCCTGCAACTATATATTTTTGAACAGATTTTTCAGCTTGTTGGAAATCTTGTTGGCATCCAGCTTGTCAAACTGTTTTAACAGCTCTTTTTGTTTGCCGGTGAGCTTGGTGGGGGTCTTGATGATCACTTTTATGATCTGGTCCCCCCGGCGGCCTGTGCGCAGTGAAGCGATGCCTTCCCCCCGCAGCCGGAAACTGTCCCCGAACTGGGTGCCTTTGGGAATGGTGAGTTTTTCCTCCCCCACCAAAGTGGGAACCGTTATTTCATCCCCTAAGGCAGCCTGGGCAAAAGAGATATCAATGGCGCAGACAATGTCACTGCCGTCCCGCTGGAAAAATTTGTGGGGTTTCACATTGATGACCACATACAGGTCACCCGCAGGCCCGTCTGCCGACGGAGAGGCTTCCCCCTCCCCTGTCAGCCGCAGTTTGGATCCCACGTCCACACCGGCCGGAATCTTCACCTGGACCTTTCTGTTGACCTCCACCCTGCCGGCACCCACACATTTGGGGCAGGGATCGGCAATCACATTTCCCCGGCCTTTGCAATAGGGACAGGTGGTTTTGACCTTGAAAAATCCCTGGCTCTGGATAAACTGCCCGGATCCGTGGCAATGGGCACATGTTTCGGCCTGGGTGCCGGGCCTAGCCCCGTTCCCTCCGCATTCATCACAGGCGGTCAGCCTGGGAATGGAAATGGTTTTTTCCGTGCCGAATGCTGCTTCCATAAAATCGATGGTCATGTTGTACCGCAGGTCGGCCCCCCGCTGGACCCTGGCACCCCGGCCGCCCCTGCCACCACCGAAGCCAAAAAAATCCTCAAAAATATCCCCGAAACTGGAAAAAATATCTTCAAATCCGCTGGGGCCTGAATGGCCCGCACCCTCAAGCCCCTGATGGCCGAACTGGTCATAGATATGCCGCTTGTTCTCATTGGTCAGCACCTCATAGGCTTCAGAAGCTTCTTTGAATTTTTCCACAGCGTCTTTGTCATCTGGATTTTTATCAGGATGATATTTAATGGCCAGTTTCCGGTATGCTTTTTTCAAAATCACTTTGTCTGCATCCCTGGCTACACCCAGGATCTCATAGTAGTCGCGTTTTTCTGTCATATCCTACCCAATTGTTCCAGTCATTTCCACGTGGTTTTGTTTGTAATCCTGCTTTTGGTATGGTACGTTTCCCATCTGCCTGTGATAAATAATATAAACTAATCCCAAAATTCAGGTTGTCAACGATGAACAAAGAACTTGATTTTGTCAAGGAAATGTTTGACAAAATTGCCCATAGATATGATTTTCTGAACCGCCTGCTCAGCCTCCGGCAGGATGTTGCCTGGCGCAAAGAGATGGTTACATCTGCCGCACCTGCTCCGGGGGCAAGGATACTGGATGTGGCCTGCGGCACCTGTGATGTGGCACTGGCGGCCAGCCGCCATCTCAGGGGCCGGGCCCGAATAACAGGCCTTGATTTTTCCCATGCCATGCTCAGGACCGGCCGCAGAAAACTGGGGCACAAAAAAAACCATACCATATGCCTGGTGAATGCAGACGCGCTTTTTCTTCCCTTTGGTCCGGGCACCTTTGATACGGTATTTATTGCCTTTGGCATCAGGAACATCATGGACCGGCCCCGGGCATTGTCCCAGTTTCACACGGCACTCAAACATGGGGGAAAGCTGGCTGTTCTCGAGCTGACCACCCCCCGGTCACGATTTTTCAAAACCCTCTATCTGGCATATTTTAAAAAAATTCTTCCCCTTATCGGCGGTTTTTTTTCAAAAGATGCCCATGCCTATCACTACCTGCCGGCCTCGGTTTTACATTTCCCGCCCCCGACAGCATTTGCGGACCTCATGTCTGATGCCGGATTCGGCCATGTGCGGTTCAAACCAATGACCTTCGGCATCGTGACCTTGTTTGTGGGCACCCGGCTTATAACCCCTGCAGACAAAGACTGCCACCAGTGTAATCCCATGTAGCCGCATCCTGTTCAATTGCTTGATACCCCCCCCTGTGGGTGCCGCGTGACCGGCCCGAGATTGGCATCTGACGGTCCTGTCACGCGGCACCCTCAGGGGGCTATGTCAATATATGGGACGCTGTATCTACATGCGATTGCCCTGCAGGGATTTTGTTTAGATCTTGACACATGCAGGAAATTGCGGTAATTAGGTTTGTTTTATTATCATGCGGCAACATATGGAAATATAATATACTTTTACGTACACTGAGGAGAGACCAATGGCAGTACCAAAGCAGAAAAGCTCCAAGTCAAGGGGCAGAAAAAGACGGACCCATTACAAAACCCAGGCCCCTACCGTGACAAAATGCCCGGAATGCCAGGAACCCAAACTTCCCCATACTGCCTGCCCTGAATGCGGTGCCTACAAGGACAGAAATGTAAAATCAGAAGATGACGTATAACATCGGCTGTCAGGCAAAAAACAGCAAGGAGCAGATTTTTCATGACGATTGAAACCAAAGTAAAAAAAATAATAGCGGAAAAGATTCCTGATATTGACATTGAAGATGTGGTGCCGGAAGCCTCTTTGATTGATGACCTGGGGGCGGACTCTTTGACGATTGTGGAACTTGTCATGTCCATGGAAGAAATTTTTGCAATTGAAATTGATGATGATGCAGCGGAAACCCTCAGAACCGTTCAGGATGCCATCGATTTTATCAAATCCAAATCCTGAACCTTCGGAAAATTTTCATGGACAGATCTATTATTATCGGCAGTGACCATGCTGGTTTTGAATTAAAGGAAAAAATTCGCACCCATCTGTCTTCCAGAGGGTTTGCTGTTGAGGATGCCGGCACTTTCAGTGATGCTTCGGTCAATTATGTGGATTACGGCAAAAAGGTTGCCGCAGCCGTATCAGGGGGCAGGTTTGCCAAAGGAATTCTGATATGCGGTTCCGGCATTGGCATGTCCATGGTTGCCAACCGGTACCCGGGGGTGCGGGCTGCCCTGTGTTCAGACCTTTTTTCCGCCATCATGGGCCGGCGGCACAACGATGCCAACATCCTGGTGCTGGGGGGACGGATCATCGGGGATGTCCTGGCCTGCGCCCTGGTGGACGGTTTCCTTGACACGGAATTTGAAGGGGGCAGACACCTGGACCGGATACGGTCCATGGACAGCCAGGACTGAACCCCCGGGCCTTTTCAGGAACAAAACCAGCATTTCAGGCCTTGCCGGACGTAAAAAAGGAAGGGCACATGGCAGATCTTGTAACAAATGATCCCCAGATAGCAGCGATAATTCAAAAAGAAACCCGCCGCCAGGAATCAACACTCAACCTGATTGCTTCGGAAAATACGGTCAGCCGGTCTGTGCTGGCCGCCCAGGGATCAATTCTCACCAATAAATATGCGGAAGGCTATCCTTCTCGGCGGTATTACGGCGGCTGTGATTTTGTGGACCAGGCAGAAGATCTGGCCATTGCCAGGGCAAAAGAACTGTTCAGGGCCCAATATGTGAATGTGCAGCCCCATTCCGGGTCCCAGGCCAACATGGCCGTGTATTTCGCCCTGCTGGAACCCGGAGACCGGATTCTGGCAATGGACCTGACCCACGGGGGGCATCTCACCCATG
>JAABSB010000042.1 GCA_011390615.1 Desulfotignum sp.
AAACCATGGCCCATTTTGACGACCCGGAGTATTTTGATGTCAGTGAAACCTATTCTGCGGTGTACCACCGGTTTCTGGACCTGGACCTGTCGGATCATCCGGCCATACGGGGGCAGCTGGAAGGCCCGGTGAGCTTTGGATTCAATATTCTGGACCAGGATGAGCGGCCCATTCTGTTTGATGATACGGTGCGGCCGTTCATGTTCGAGTTTATGGCACAGCGCATCAATGTACAGCTGGCAAAACTCAAACAGAAAAACCCCAACGCGTTCATGTTCATTGACGAACCGGGTATGCAGTTCGTGTTTTCCGCCATGTCCGGGTATGGGGAACAAAAAGCGAAACAGGATCTGGATCTTTTCTTTTCCACCCTTGACCGGCCCCGGGGCATTCATCTGTGCGGCAACCCGGACTGGGATTTTCTGCTGGGCCTGGATATGGATATTCTGTCTCTGGATATCTACACCAATGCCGATATCTTTGGTGCCAGCACCCGGTCGGTGAAACAGTTTCTGGACAAAGGGGGCATCCTGGTGTGGGGAATCGTGCCCACCGGCATGGAGACATTTGAAAATGAAAACCAGGACCTGCTGGCTTTCCGGCTCAAAACTGTGTGGAAAGCCCTGGACAAAAAAGGGATACCGCTGGATCAAATCCTGGCACAGAGCCTGATCTCCCCGGCCACCTGCTGCCTGGTGAACAAGGATCGGGAAAAAACCGTTGAAAAAGCGTTTCAACTGACCCGTTTTATGTCGGAAACCCTTCGGGAAGAATACAAATTGACATAAAATAGCACGCTCATGCATGTCATCCACGGGTCCTGGAAAACTGCGGTCACACCTGCCACCGCGCTTTCAATACCGGGGTCGGATCGATCAGATGACGGTTCAGCCATTCTCTGGATGGCTTTCCGTCTCGGGCCAGAGACAGAATTTCAGAAAAATGAAATACCGGGATCCGATTTTCAGATGCACACCGAATCTCGAGATTCAGGTGGCACATGGCACACGCCGTAACAATACATTCCGCGCCGGATCGAATCGCCGCTTTCATGATGCGGTTCACCAGATTGGATGCGATCAAAGGCCGGCTAACTGACAAAAACGTACCGCAACAGGTATTTGAAAATCCCCATTGGACAGGATCACCTCCCAGAGCGGTCATGGTTTTTTCAATCAAGCCGTAATGATTCGGCATTTTGTTCAACCGGGGAGGTCTTGCCAGCATACACCCGTAGTAGGATGCAATTTTCAATCCCTTCAACCGGCCGGGCAGGTCTTTGAAAAAACCGGAACGACTCATGTCCGCCAGCAGTTCAAAAAAATGAAGCAGCTGAAGATCTGAATGAAACGGCTGGCCGAAATGCTTTTCAACTTTGTTCCTTTTTGTCTGATTCGTATTCAGGGTCCATTTTGCATCACCCAGCCGAAGATGGCATCCCGGGCAGGCGATCAACAGCGGCTTGTCAGCCGGGGCCAGAAACAGATTGCGGGAGGCAGGGCCAGGGCCAGGCCGGAGTCGATGCTGTGGGTTGAGGATGATCCGCAGCAGTTCCAGTCCGGGATTTCAGTCAATCTGATATCAAACTGTTCCAGAAAATGTTTCAAGGATGCATTGTTCTCCTTGGCGGTCGTGGCCAGGGAACAACCCGGAAAGTAGTTCAATTCTTTGTGTGAAAAAGTCATGACAAATCTTCCGCTAATTTGAACAACGCCTGAATCTGTTGTTTATTCTTTACTTTTGAGGGCATGAGATCCAGCTTTCGTCTGGAAAGCATTCTCAGGCCCAGATCCATATCCGAAAAAAAATCCTTTTCAGACAGTTTATACCGCATCATGATTTCCAGTTTATGGGTCCGGCCATATCGGGAAATGGAATCGATCACTTTTTGATGAAATGACAAAACAGCGGGTTCCGCTATTTTTACCTTTTCCTCAATGGCCATGCGGCGAAGTGTATCCATCATCGCTGCCATATCCACTGCATTGGGGCATTCCATGGAACAGGTATTGCAGCCCACACATAGCCAGATGGCGGAACTGGTCAACACTTTTTCTTTCAATCCCATTTGAACCATGCGGATGATAACATTGGGAAGAAAATCCATATCCTTTGCAAATGGACACCCGCCGCTGCAGCAAAGGCAGTGCCAGCAGCGGCTCAAATCCGACCGGCTCTTTTCCTGGACAGTCTGTACAAAATTGCCTGATGCTGGGGTCAATTTAATGGTATCCATATCAGGGCCTTTGCATTTTCTGGTTGTCTGTTTTTTAATGTCGGCATATTCGAATTATATACACTGACCATGACCATTTCCTTGATATATGTCAATCAGGATCAAATAAATAATACTTGACATGGATCAATTCAGAAGTGCATGGATTTGTGTTATGCATAACATGCACAAAAAGATTGTATCACATGGTATCAAAAAACCATTTTGCATGGGACATGAAAGATTCTTTTTGAAACAAGTGGACAAACCGCCTGACAAAGGAGGTGTGAGATGCATGTAACCCGGATATTGACCAAAGAACATGTGCTGATCAAACAGGTACTGGACCTGCTGGATGAATCCCGGCGGGCACTGGAGACCGGCATCCTGGTACCTGCGATCTTCTTTGAAAAAGCCGGGATCTTCTGTTCCGAATTTGCCGACCGGTATCACCATTACAAGGAGGAGTTTTTATTGTTCGGACTGCTGTCCTACAAAAAAAAGGGGGAACTGGACACAGCCATGGGGGTTCTCCGGTATCAGCACGACCGGTGCAGACAGTGTATGGCCCAGATCACGCGCGCTTTGGAACGGTACGAAAATAAAGATGAAATGGCCGTCACCCTAGTGCTGGAGCATCTGGGTGTGTATGTATCCCTGCTGCACCGCCATATCCACATGGAGGACCACCTCTTTTTTCCCATGGCGGAAAAATGCCTTTCAACAGAAGAGAAAGACAGCCTCACAGGCCAATTTGCAGAACAGGCCTGCCGATTCGGGAATTCCGACAAATTTCTTGACAAACACCAGGCCCTGGCAGATGAACTTTCTGACATAATGGGCAGCTGGTGAAAGGGGAATCATGGCTGCCAGAACCAACTGCTGGGAATATATGCGGTGCGGCCGGGAAGCCGAAGGCCGGCATGCAAAGGAGCTGGGAATCTGCCCGGCAGCCAAAGACATATCCCATGACGGTACCAATAGCGGCACCTGCGGGGGCCGGTTCTGCTGGGCCGTGGCCGGGACCCTTTGCCACGGGCAGGTACAGGGAACGTTTGCCGAAAAACAGACCTCCTGTCTGGCATGCGATTTTTACAAACTGGTGCGTGCCGAAGAGGGCAGCGCCAACATCCGCACCAAGTTTTTGCGGTTTATCCACCCCTTTTCCACATCCCCGATCCTCAACAACCTGGAAATGGTCCAGATATACAGAGGCACCCGGTTCATCACCCAGGGCTTAACGATCCGGACCGCCTATATCATTCAGCAGGGATCATGCCTGGAGCTGGTGGAAAACCAGACAGGCCTGCACCCGGTGGGCCACCGCAGCGAAGGGGACATCGTGGGAATGATTTCTTTGGTCACCGGCGAGCCTATGGGATTTCATGTGGAAGCGGAAACCGACATGGCGGCCTGGGCCGTGAAAAAAGCCGATTTTGAGCGAATCCCCAGCCAGGACCCGGATCTTTACAATTTTTTGACAGAACTGGTGGCGGACCGGTTCGACCGCAACGGTCCCATAGCGGAACGGCGCATCGGCAATTACCTGATATTCGACATCATCGGCCGGGGCGGATACAGCATTGTGTACAAAGCTATACATCTGGAACTGGAAAAGCTGGTGGCCGTAAAAATGCTGCGGCACCACCTGTCCATGAACAAAGAATTTCAGGACAATTTTAAAAACGAAGCCCGGCTGATTGCAGGCCTGGACCATCCCAACATCATCCAGGTATTTGACATCACCGCAAAATATAAAACCGTGTTCATTGCCTGTGAATACCTGGCCGGCAGATCTCTGGAGCAGCTGATCACAGACCGGAATAAAATCCGGCCGGATCATGCCGAAGCCTACCTGAACCAGATGCTTTCCGCCATGGCCTATGCCGGGGAAAAAGGACTGGTGCATCGGGACATCAACCCGGCCAATGTAATAGTATCCGACAATCATCAAATCAAACTCATCGATTTCGGCCTGGCCTGCCCTCCGGGAACCGATGACTCGCTAATGGGGGGGAATTTCAATTACCTGGCACCGGAACTGTTTGACGGCGAACCTGCTGATTTCCGCAGCGACATGTTTTCCTTGGGAATTACCGTCTTTCACATGGTTACCGGGCATCTGCCCTATGACACAACCGATCCGGCCCAGACCATGAAGCAGATCCGCACCATGCCCCTGCCGGACCCGGGAAAACTGGTGAAAAAGCTGCCCCGGCACCTGGGAGAATTCATCCTGAAAACCTGTGAAAAAGATCCGGACAAAAGGTTCCAGAATCCGGATGCAGCGCGGCAGTGGCTGGCAGACCGCACAACTGCCCTGCATAACGACCGTGCCTCAGCCCGCCGGACCTCTGGACCCGGACCCTGCCGCCGCTTTACCGACGGCCGGCATGAAACACAAGACACCCTCAAAAACCGGCATCTGGATATCGCAGGGGCCACCCATATTGGACTGAACCGGAAAACCAACCAGGACAGGTACCTGATCTGCCTTAACACCGGCACGGATACCCCTGTCCGGCCTGCTGCCCTGCTGGCCCTGGCCGACGGACTGGGCGGGGCCATCGGCGGTGAGATCGCGGCCGATCATGTGATCAGGCACCTGGCTATGCCAAAACAGCCCCCCACACCTGCCTTGCTGCGCCGGTATGCCAGAAAAATGGACCGGGATATCTGTGACATGGCGGGAAAAGATCCTTATCTGAATGGAATGGGCACCACACTGACATGTGCGGTACTTTGGGGCCACACGGTTTTCTGGGTACATTCTGGGGACAGCCGCCTGTACCATCTGCGGGGAAACACCCTGACCCGGATCACCCGGGACCAGACCCTGGCGGACTTTCTGCTCCGGGAAAAAGAGATCACTCCAAAACAGGCACAAACCCATTACTCCCGGCTGGTACTGGAGCAGTACATCGGGTGTCAGCACCTGACACCCCTGTCAGGCACCTTTACCCTGGATGCTGGGGACATGATCATTCTGATGTCTGACGGATGCTACCGCCATGTTGGAGAAAACAAAACAAAAGCGGTATGCCGCACCTCTGCCACAACAGCCCGGACTGCGCACACCCTTGTCCGTCTTGCACTGGATGCTGGGGGCACGGACAACATCAGCGTGGTGGTCGCGCAGAAAAAAACCACCGCCTAAAGGTTGACAGAAAACAGGGAATAAAGCATGCTGTGCAGACTGTAATGCAACTGATGGTGACAAATGAAAACAGACCTTGCGTCCTTCAGCGTGATGACCATGAACATGCGGTTCGGCCTGGCTATGGATGGTGGAAACCGCTGGGAAAAGCGCAAGGCGGTTGTCTGGAAGTTTCTGAAACAGCTGCGGATGGATTTCATTGGATTCCAGGAGGTAAACCATTTTCAAGCGGATTTTCTGAAAAATATGTTGACGGATTATGACCATATCGGCCGGTACAACCGTAATCTGCCCTGGTGGCAGTCCAATATGATTTTTTTTCACAAAGACTGGACCTGCCTGGGACACCGTCACCATTTCATCAGCCGTTTTCCTGACATCCCGTCCAAAATGGCCGGGTCCCGATGGCCCAGACAGTGCGTTGTGGGGTGGTTCGAAAAACAGGGCACGAATCTGCTGATGGCCAATACGCACTTTGATTTTAACGAGGCGGTCCAGGCCAAAAGCGCCGGCATGGTGGCGAATTTCCTGAAACGGTTTCCGCCGGGACTGCCCGTGGTCATCACTGGTGATTTCAATGCCGGCCATGATTCATCTGCGTTTCAGGTTTTTCAGGCCCACGGATTCAGAGAGGTGTTTGCAACAGATCCGCCCGGCACATTTCACAACTTTACCGGGAAAACCGACGGCCGCCACATTGACTGGATCCTTTACAGGGGAAATATCCGGCCGGGCACCCCCCGGGTTCTTACCTTTCACAAAGATGCCCAATATCCCTCGGACCATTTCCCGGTGGCTGCCGATTTCACCTGGTAGCAGGGTTTTGATTTGACCCGGCCCCGGATTCAGGGCATACTGATACCGTCCGTTAACCTTTGACAGGAGGAAGCACACACCATGTCTTTTCTTATTTCCGACAGCGACAAATTTGTAACCACCATTGAGGTGGTGCCTCCTGCCGGCAATGCCCCCCAGGCCCTGCTGGACAAGCTGGCCGGTATCGCCCATCTAAATTTTCAGGGTTTCAGCGTGGCCACAAACCCGGTGGCAAAACCCCGGATGTCGGCCATGGTGTTCTGCCATCTGTTACACAGGAAAACCGGTAAACCAGCCATCCTGCACTTGACGGTCCGGGACCACAATGTCCTGGGGCTCCAGGCTGAACTGTGGGGGGCCCGTTCCCTGGGCATCGACACCCTCATCGCCATCACCGGAGATCCGTCGGCAGCCCGGCAGGAAGGGGTCTGTACCTCGGTGAATGACCTGAATGTGTACCAGCTGATCACCATGGGAAATGAGGCAGGACTCACCACAGGAGGGGTGTTGGATTTTCGGCCGGAACGTAGCGGGCTGGCAGGGGAAATTAAACGCCTGGAAAAAAAGGTGGCAGCCGGGTGCCGGTTCATCGTGACCCAGCCGGTGTATGATGAAAAAACCGCCCGGACACTCGCTGATGCCTGTGCCCATCTGCCGGTGCCCAAAATCATGGGAATTCTGCCGCTTCTGTCCTTTAAACATGCCTGCTTCCTCCACGAAAAAGTGGACGGCATTGCAGTGCCCGAACCCCTGCGCCGGGAGATGGAATCATCCGATGACCCGGTGCATACCGGCACGGTTCAGGCGAAAAACATGCTGGAAACCGCCAAAAAATATTTTTCCGGTGCCTGCGTAATGCCGCCCTTTGAGCGGTTTGAAATCCTGGCGGATATGCTTTGATAAAAGCAGCCCATGGGAAAGTACGCCCCAGGAAAATTTAACGGCACTTCACCGCCTGCTTTGTGATATAGCTCATACCGGTTTTTGCGGGGCGATATCCTTTATCTTAAAGGAAAAATCCCGTTGCCTCCGGTCATGGCAGAAATCTTTCAGGGTCTGGCGGATCGATTCAAAAGCGATATCGTCCCATGGGATATCCGCCTCGCAAAACAGACACACAGCCGTGCTTTCCTTGGTTGGACCAAAGTTTTCATCCAACAGCTTTGCCCGGAACATCAGATAGATCTGGTGGACAAACACCAGGTTGAACATCCGGTAAGGTGCGATGATTTCCACCTCTGACCGGGTTTCCTCGAGGGTTTCGCGCACTGCCCCGTCCTGGACCGATTCTCCGTTTTCCAGATACCCGGCCGGCAGGGTCCATTTACCTTTTTGAGGCTCGATGTTTCTTTTGCACAACAGCACCCGGTCCCCCAGCACCGGGATACATCCCACCACGAGCTTGGGGTTTTCATAATGGACATGGCCGCACCGGCCGCACACCGGCCGGACATGGTCATCCTCCTCCGGTATTCTGGTTTCCATCCGGGACCCGCAGATGCTGCAATATGCTATATCCATTCCAGGCTTCCTTTTGTCCTGACTGCCAACGCATTTATAAAACCGCTTTTCATTCCATACAGGAAAACAGCTGCCGGCACAACCCTGGCCGCGACAGTTTCTGTCACATTGACAAATTTCAATGCATCCTGTATATTACCTGTCATGAAACCGAGAGAAAGATGTACCATTTTCTTGTTCAGCCTACGCTTTTGACCATCTTTGGGATTATCTGAACCCCAAAATAATTTTTAACCCGTTTCAATTTCAACAGGAGAGCTTATGTGCGGCATATGCGGAGAAATATTTTTCAACAGGCAACCGATTTACGAAGATTCAGTCATCCGGATGAACCAGGCCATGGCCAGGCGGGGCCCTGATAATGAAGATATCTATCACGGCATATGGACCCTTATGGGCCACCGCCGCCTCAAGATCATCGATTTGAGCGACCATTCCAACCAGCCCATCATAGACCCCAAACTGGGGCTGGTCATCGTGTTCAACGGTGCCATCTACAATTACAAAACCCTGAGAGAAGAACTCAGAGAAAAAGGATATACCTTTTACTCCAACGGGGATACCGAAGTGATCCTCAAGGCCTTTCATGCCTGGGGGGAAAACTGTGTGCACCGGTTCAACGGCATGTTCGCCTTTGCCATATATGATCAGAACAAAGACAGGATCTTTATGGCCAGGGACCGTCTGGGCATCAAGCCGTTTTATTTTTACAAGACAGAAGACAGTCTGCTGTTTGCCTCTTCCCTGCCTGCTTTGCTGGCTACCGGAAAAATTAAGAAACAAATTTCTCCCCAGGCCCTGCACTATTATCTGACCTTTCATTCTGTAGTACCCGCCCCCCACACACTGATCAGGGGTATTGAAAAACTGCCGCCCGCCACCTGGGCCTTTATCACCCAGGACGGTACCATGTCCAAAAAAACCTATTGGCAGCCCATGTATCTTCGGGACAAAGAAGAAGAAAACTATACCTTTGATGACTGGAAGCAGCTGGTGACCAAAAGCCTGATGGATGCGGTCAAACGGCGCCTGGTGGCGGATGTTCCTGTGGGCGTGCTCTTGTCCGGGGGCCTGGACTCCAGTCTTGTGGTGGGGCTGCTGGCAGAGGCCGGACAAAAAGATCTGAAAACTTTTTCCATAGGCTTTGAAAGCGTGGGGGATGAGCAGGGGGATGAATTTTTGTATTCAGATATCATTGCCCGGCATTTTGCCACGGACCACAACAAAATCCAGGTGGATGCGGACCAGGTGCTGCCGTCCATGCCGGACTGCGTTACCGCAATGAGTGAACCCATGGTCTCCCATGACTGCATCGGGTTCTATCTGTTGAGCCGGGAGGTGGCCAGGCATGTCAAGGTGGTCCAGAGCGGCCAGGGGGCGGATGAAATCTTCGGCGGGTACCATTGGTATCCCCCCATGATGGAAAGTACTGACCCGGTAGCGGATTACCGCTCTGTTTTCGGGGACAGGTCCCATGAAGAATACCTGGAAATGGTCACTGAAGCCTTTCATGGAGAGGATTACAGCACACAGTTTATCCAGGAGCACTTTGACATGGAAGGTGCAGATACCGCCATTGACAAGGCCCTGCGCATGGACACCACGGTGATGCTCACCGAAGATCCAGTGAAACGGGTGGACAACATGACCATGGCCGCAAGCCTGGAAGCCCGGGTCCCGTTTCTGGACCATGAACTGGTGGAGCTGGTGGCAAAGATACCGGCGGAACATAAAGTGGGCAGCGGCGGCAAACATATCCTCAAGGAAGCAGCACGTTCGGTCATTCCCCATGAGGTGATTGACCGACCCAAAGGGTATTTCCCCGTGCCGGCACTCAAATACCTCCAGGGCGAATACCTGGATTTTGTTACCAATATTTTGAACACTGACGTTGCCAGGGACCGGCATATCTTCAACCGGGGCTATATCGACATGCTGCTGGCAGATCCGGAATCCCACATCACCCCGCTGAAGGGCTCCAAACTCTGGCAGGCGGCCTTGCTGGAATACTGGTGCCAGCGGCACGATATCTAAGTCTAAGGAGCTTTGTCATGGGCAAATCAAATCACAGGCTGGAGCGCGGATTCGGCCAGTCACTGAGAAATTGGGAAAAGCTGAAAGGTCCAGCCACCCGGGGCATGACACCTGATGCGTTCGTGGAAATGGGATGGGGGCGGCTGGTATTCGGCCACACCTTTGAAGACAATGCACGCATCGTGGAAACCATGACCCAATATGGATATGACAGCCGGGACATTGCCATGTATATCATCGATCCCCATGTGGTGGTATCCCTGGCCCCGGAAAAACTGTTCCTGGATCCTTCCCACACCTTCCGGCTCTGGTCCCATGATTATACCATGGACCACCGCACCCGTAATCCCTTTGTGATCCAGCGGGTATCCACCAGACAGGAAGCCGAGGCCATCAACAGAATCTACAGCCTCTGCCGCATGAAGGGAGCGGACCCGGATTTTATCCTGGACAAGCGGGCCAACAAACTGCGCACCTATATGATCGCCAAGGATCTGGCCCAGGACCGGGTTATCGGCACGGTCACGGGGGTGGACCATGTGGCCGCCTTCAACGACCCTGAAAAAGGGGCCAGCCTGTGGTCTTTGGCTGTGGATCCCCAGAGCGATTTTCCCGGTGTGGGGATCAGCCTGGTACGGCATCTGTGCGAACACTATTTTACAAGAGGCCGGGCCTTTGTGGATATCAGTGTCATGCACAACAACAAAACAGCAATTGCATTGTATGAAAAACTGGGGTGCCACCGGATCCCGGTGTTCTGCATCAAACGCAAAAACCCCATCAACCAGGACCTGTACACCACCCACCAGCAATATCCGAAACTCAACCCCTATGCCAAACTCATCGTGGATGAAGCCAAACAGCGGGGCATCCGCATTGACATTGTGGATGAAGCATTCGGTTTATTCACCCTGACCCTGGGCAGCAAAACCATCTCCTGCAGAGAATCTTTGTCAGATTTGACCACAGCCGTTGCCATGACCAAATGCGATGACAAGCGCCTGACCCGCAAACTTCTGGCAAAACACAATATCCTTGTCCCGGAACAGATCATGTATACCGATCTTCCCACCGCCGTGCAGTTCATGGAAAAACACAGTGCTGTGGTGGTCAAACCTGCCAGAGGTGAACAAGGAGAAGGCATCAGTGTGGACATTTCCCAAAAAAAAGATCTGGAAACCGCCATACAAAAGGCTAGAGATGTCTGTCCGGATGTGATCATCGAAGAACTGGCCCCTGGACAGGACCTGCGCATCATTGTCATCAACTATGAGGTGGTGGCGGCAGCTGTACGCAGGCCGCCCATGATCAGGGGCACCGGTACCCATACCATCAGAGAACTTATGGAAAAATACAACCGCCGGCGCATGGCTGCCACCGGCGGGGAAAGCCGTATTCCCATGGATGAGGAAACCAAAAGAACCCTGGCGGAATACAATCTGGATTATGAGACGGTCCTGCCCGGCGGCAAAGAGGTGCTGGTGCGCAAAACCGCCAACCTGCATACCGGCGGCACCATCCATGATGTCACCGACCAGCTGCACCCGGAACTGGTCCGGGCGGCAAAAGCGGCAGCCCAATGCCTGGAAATTCCGGTCACCGGCCTGGATTTCATGGTGCCGGATGTTGCAGGATCTGAATATGTCATCATCGAGGCCAATGAACGGCCCGGCCTGGCCAACCACGAACCCCGGCCCACAGCCCAGCGATTCATCGACCTGCTGTTCCCTGAAACCGCTGTCAAATACAAGGAATAATACCATGTCTCCCATCTGCCTTGATGAAACCTTTCTCATACACAAGCTCAAAGAACTGTTAAGCATCCCCTCTCCGTCAGGGTATTCAGACCAGGTTGTCCACTATGTGGGCAAAGAACTGGAAAAAATGGGCATTGAATTCGAGGTCACCCGCAGAGGCGCCATCCGGGCCACCCTGCCCGGAAGACAGAACACCCTGGACCGGGCGGTCACGGTCCATCTGGACACCCTGGGGGCCATGGTCAGCCAGCTCAAGGACAACGGCAAACTGGCCCTCACCCCCATCGGCAACTGGTCCAGCCGGTTTGCCGAAGGGGGACGTGTCACCATCTTCACCCTGGCCGGTCCCAAGCGGGGCACGGTCCTGCCACTGAAAGCCTCTGGCCATGCCTGGGGGGATGCAGTGGACAGCCTGCCTGTGGGCTGGGACCATGTGGAACTGCGGGTGGATGAAATCTGTGCTGACAAAAAGGACCTGGCAGATAAAGGGTTTGACATCGGTGATATCATTGCCTTTGACGCTTTGCCGGAAATAACGGAAAATGGTTTCATCAATGCCCGGTATCTGGATGACAAGGCCGGGGTTGCCGTTGTGCTCACCGTGGCAAAGGCACTTGCCGGCTCCGGCATGATCCTGCCTGTGGACTGCCACCTGATTTTCACCATATTTGAGGAGATCGGATTCGGCGCATCCTCAGATGTATACGCTGATGTGTCGGAGATGGTGGTCATTGACCTGGCCCCTGTGGCACCTGACCAGAACTCCTCGGAATATGCCGCCACCATTGCCATGAAAGACCAGGCTGGTCCATTTGATTACCATTTGTGCCGAAAACTTGTAAAACTATGCCAGGGTTGTGACATCAATTTTCGCAAAGATATTTTCAAATTTTACCGCAGCGATTCAGCCTCTGCCATTGAAGCCGGCCATGATGCCAGAACCGCTTTGGTGGGATTCGGGGTGGATGCCTCCCACGGATATGAGCGGACCCACATATCCGCTTTAACTGCGACAGCCCGTCTGATCAGCGAATATATCCAGAGCGAGCCCACTTTTGCCCAGGACAGCAAGCGGTGGCCCTCCCTTGCGGAATTTCCCCACCAGCCGGACAGAGAGGTCATCAAACTGAAAACCTGACCACCGTTTTAAACCTCCCGGCGACGTGCAGCATTTTTTTTGACGTGCCGCTGAATTTCACAGGCTTCAAACCATACCCTATCATTCTTGTAATGCTTTCCAAACAGGTGTGTGTCACAATTGCAGCCTGAATAATCAATCGCATACTAAAAAGATACTGCATCCAATGAACCTGAAAATCAGTGAAAAAAATTGCTTCAGGGCCATGGTGGTCCTCTGGGGATATGACATAGTGAAACTGTTTCTGGGGTTTTCCATCATGCAGGGATACGGCATCAACCCCTGTATCTTCTTTTTTGTGGATGTGGTGACGGTTCCGCCTTACGTGCTGGGACTGGCAAGGCTTATCAATTCATTGACGGAGACCGCCAGGCGGTCTGATGCCATTTTCCTGTGGGCTGTTATCACGGCCGTGGCCAGTGTCGCTCCCTATCTGTATGCGGCCTGGGCCGGAAGCAGGTCTTTTTCCCTTCAGGGATGGCTCATCCTGTTGGTAATCATTGCATTTCCCCTGGTGGACCTGATACGCCGAATTTACATCAGAAGAAAACCGGTCCTGTCACAGCAGCGGCTGTAAGATATACAAAATCTAGTGGATTCCTGATCTGATTCTAATAAAATGCGGGTACAAAATTTAGCTGTTGGTATTCTGTCATTTTATGTATTAATTTTTCAGGGGAGGAATGCATTATGAAACAGATGAAAACCACCGTTTTTCTTGTTCTGGTACTTCTCTTATCTGCCCTGCCCGCACTGGCAGGGCAGCCAAAGTATGTATTTTATTTTATCGGAGACGGCCTGGGGGCATCCCAGCGTCAGTTCAGTGAATTCTTTCTGCAGGAAAAAACCGGCAACCCGTCCCAGGCGCTTTTGATGAACACCTTTGAGACCGCCGGCATCAACAGCACCTATGCCGCCGATACCCTGATCACCGATTCTGCCGCTGCCGGCACAGCCCTGGCATCGGGCATCAAGACCAATAAAGGGGTGATCGGTAAAAATGCTGCCGGACAGGATGTAAAAACCCTGATGGAAGCGGCTGAGGAACATGGCCGGGCCACAGGCATCATCACCACCACCCGGCTGACACACGCCACCCCTGCGGCATTCTGTGCCCACAACATCTCCAGAAACAATGAAAATGAGATCGCTGAGGATATGGCAGCCAGCGGGGTGGATTTTTTTGCCGGGGGCGGTATCCGCCATTTCATTCCCCGGGCTGCAGAAATAGCGGACACAGATGCCACGGGCCGTCCCATTACATCCAAGCGCAAAGATGACCTGGACCTGATTCAGACTCTTGAGGAAAAAGGATATGACACCTTTATCGGCATGCAGGGTGCCCGGGCATTCAACCGGACTGATTTTGCCGGAAAAGAAAAGGTGTTTGCCGCATTCACCTACACCCACCTGCCCTATGAAATCGAACGGATCAGCCAGTACACGGATGTCCCGTCCCTGGCTGCCATGACCCGGGCTGCGGTTGACTCCCTGTCCAGGGATCCGGATGGATTTTTTCTCATGATCGAAGGCGGTCGGATCGACCATGCCGGTCATGCCAATGATCCCACCGGTGTGATTCATGATACCCTGGCCTTTGACGATGCGGTCCGGGAAGCCTATGAGTTTTACCTGCAGCACAGGGAAGATACCCTGATCGTAGTGGTGGGGGACCATGAGACAGGAGGCATGGGCCTGGGCATGGATGCCATGGGATACAAGCTGGACCTGGCAAAACTGCTGAACACAAAGGTATCTGTGGAAGACACCCTGGCATATGGTGACGGACAGTACAAAGGGGACCGCCAGGCCTATCTGACATTTCTGGCGGACCGGTTCGGCCTAGACAATCTTTCACAAGATGAAACCGCCCGCCTGGAAAAAGCCATGGCAAATGCGGATGCCGGCAAAACCGCCGGATATTACAAGGTCAACCCGGCAGCCCTGACCGCTGCCCACCTGCTGTCTGAACGGGCCAACATCAACTGGACCACCACGATCCACACCGCCACCATGATTCCCATGTCCGCCACAGGGGTGGGTGCCCACCGGTTCTCAGGGTGGAAGGACAACACCCAGATCGCCCTGACCATGGCCGGTCTGCTGGGATTCAACTTATAAACCGCCTTGCACCAGCCTGTGTCCGGCCCGGGAGTGCTTATCCCTGCAGCCCGGGCACAGGCCCCCGGCAGGTACTCACCACACAAACCCTGCCTGAAGACCCCTGTGGTGTCCTGCAGAAAAGGACAACTCCCTTGCCCTGCAGATATCTTTTTGCTATCACCCAGACATGGTAAAAACAACCATTATCCATACCCTGTTTCTGGTGCTGACCCTGGCAGGCATTGCCGGTTATTATGCGATCAAGCCGCTGACCCAGAAAATCGCCCCGGATGTTCTGGAAACCACGGCCCGGGTGTTGACAGTTGACAATGAAGAGGTGCGGTCATCAGGCCTTTCCCATATCGGGCACCAGGAACTGGAAGTGGAGATCCGCAAAGGCCGGTACAAGGGAAAAACCCTCACCGCATTCAACAGCCTGGTGGGGCAGACCGACCTGGAGAACCTGTTTGCACCCGGGGATGTGATCATCGCCGCCATCATACTGGAAGGCGGCGTGATACGTCATGTCAAAGCCGTGGACCTGTACCGCCAGAACACCTTGTTGTTCTTGTTCTGTATATTTGTGGCAGCCTTGCTGGTGTATGCAGGCATCATCGGCATCAAGGCGCTCATATCCTTTGTGCTCACGGTTTTTATTCTCTGGGAAGTGCTGGTGCGGCAGATTCTGGCCGGTCACAACCCGCTGTTCACCACCACCCTCACCCTGATTCTTTTGTCTGCCGTGATCATTTTTTTGGTGGCGGGGTGCAACAAAAAAGGGCTCACCGCCTTCATCGGTACCCTGTGCGGCCTGGGAACCGCCTTGGGGGTGACCTTTTTTTTCGGCAGCCGGGTCGGGCTGTTCGGACTCACCCAGCCCTATGTGAACGCCCTGGTGTTTTCCGGATATTATGACCTGGACATACGGCAGATCTTTTATTCCGCCATCATCTTAGGGGCATCCGGGGCCTGCATGGATATTGCCATGGACATCGCCGCTGCCATGGATGAAATCAAGAAAAAAAAGCCGGACATCCAGCCCATGGAACTGATCCAGTCCGGTTTTGTCGTGGGCCGCCATGTCATCGGCACCATGGCCACCACCCTGCTGCTGGCCTATTCCGGCGGTTACCTGACACTGCTCATGCTGTTTCAGGTAAAGGCCCCGGGGATCCTGCGCATGCTCAATCTGAAAATCGTGGCCGCCGAGATCATGCGGACCCTGGTGGGCAGTATCGGCCTGGTGCTGGTGGCACCCATCACCGCCATTGTGGGCGGCATCATCATCGGGGGCCTGATGAAAGGGCTTCGGCCGGACAAATCGCCGTGACCCTATGAAGGGTCAAGGATATGAGCGGCAAACCGTGCCAGCACCTGACTTGCCTCTGGCGTTTCGGTCACCTGCTTTTGCACCCGGGCCGGATCTTTGCCCAGGGCCTGAATCACCGGCGCCATGCTGCGGATGTAGCCGCTCATGATGGTATGGGTATATTCCGGATGAAACTGCACCCCCCAGGCAGCGTGGCCCAGTCGGAAGGCATGATGGGGTTCATGGGTGTTTTCCGCCAGATGCACCGCGCCGGGGGGAAGGCTCAGCACGGTCTGGGAGTGGCAGGTATGGGCGTTGAAAAACGGGGGCAGCCCCTGGAGCAGGGGATCTGACAGGGCATCAGGGGCCAGGGTGATGGGTGTGGTGCCGATCTCCAGGCCGCCGGGGTGAAAATCCACCCTGCCGCCCATGGCCTTTGCCAGGAGCTGATGACCGTAACAGATCCCCAGGACCGGTACCCCGGCCGCCACCACCGGGACCAGCCACGCCTCTACCGCCAGACTCCAATCCAGATTCTGGGTGACCATGGCATGGGAGCCGGCGATCACAGCGCCGTTGAAAGTTCCGGGTTCAGGCAGGACCTCGAATGCCGGGGCATTCACCACCCTGACCTGATCCTCACCAACGCCTAAGCCCCGGCGGATCCAGTCTTCAAAATCTCCATATGGACCGATAAGATCGGCAAACGTATCCCCGGTCTTTACAATCAGAATTTTTGCTTGCTTCATGATGTCAGCCGGTCACCTCTCCTAAAATGAGATCTTCAACAGCATCCAGAATTCCCAGGTGCCGGGTGATGTGAAACTGCACGTTGGGATACCGCTGCCGGGCTGTTTTAACGGCCTGCGGAATATCTGTCTGCACATGACTGCCGGCGGAAATGAAAAATGGAAAAATCACCATCTCGTCCACCCCGCTGTCCACCAGCTGCTGGATCACCGTTTCCAGGGACGGTTCGCAGAACTGCAAAAACGCATGCACCACTTGCTGAATATCTTTTGAACCATCTGTTTTGACCTTGTCGTCCAGTTTTTGGGCCAGGGCCGCAACCTCTGCGGCAGAGGCTTTCTGACGGCTGCCATGGGCCGCCACGATCACTGTTTTCAAATCATGCTCCTGTTTGTTGTTTCCGTCATTCCTGTTCCATTCAGTTGACAATATCCGCCATAAATATTACATTCAGTATTAATAAAAATCAATTAAAACCTATATTAAAAGGTATTTAAAATGACAGAAACCAGTCTCATTTTAACGGAAATAACCGCCAGCATCTCAGAATTCAAAAAAAATCCCATGGGCATTATTGCGGCCGGTGAGGGATTTCCCATCGCCATCCTCAACCGGAACAAACCGGCCTTTTACTGCATTCCGGCCCATGCGTTCGAAGTCATGATGGAAAAAATCGAAGATTATGAGTTGAATGCCATTGCCGATTCGCGCAAAGAACAGCCGGAAATAGAAGTGACCCTGGATGACTTATAAACTGAAATTCAAAAAGCAGGCCCTTAAGGAATGGCGGAAATTAGATGACAATCTCCGGGCGCAGTTCAAAAAAAAATTACTGACGATACTTGATTGTCCCTGCCTGCCGGTGGCCCGTTTATACGGAAGCGATAACCGGTATAAAATCAAACTGCGAAACGCTGGATACCGGCTGGTGTACGAAGTCAGGAAAAATGAAATCGTCATCGTCGTGATTGCCGTGGGCAGACGGGACCGTGGTGCCATCTACAAAACAGCTGCAAAACGACAGCTATTGTTAACGAATTACACTTGACTTCATACTTTTTTGAGTTACGAGTAACAATATTGGATAACAGGATCAGGAGGGCAAAGATGGGTGTCGCAAAAAGGGTACAAAAGCACTGGGAAGCATTACGTGCCATGGGCCTCAGACCATTGCAGATCTGGGTGCCGGACACCCGGCGCAAAGGGTTTACCGAAGAATGCCGCCGTCAGTCCAGAGCGATCGTCAATGATCCCCATGAGCAGGAAGTGATGGACTGGATCGAAACCGTCATATGATATCCATAGAACGGTTGCTTCCGGTTTTTCTGGGTATTGCATGAAGTTGACCCTTTCAGGTCCGGGATATGGGGACCGCGATGCGGTTCCCGGTGTCCGGATCGAAAAAGTGGCAGTGTTCCCATAAAAATCCCAGTTCCACCCGGTCTCCCGGAGACAGGCCGGTGTGTTTTCCACTCCGGATAATCAGCGGCTCTTTTCTGGGACCGTACTGGATATGGTACAGGGTGTCTGAACCCAGGCTTTCTTTCAGATCGATCTGCCCGGAAAACCGGATATCCGGCGTCACAGATCCGTCAACGACAAACAGGTGCTCCGGCCGGACACCGCACACACATGGGCCGGCTGCCGGCGGTGCAGCGGACAGGGGCAGCGCGGTTCCCTCGGCCGGGTGCATTTCCTTCAGAACCCGCCCCCGATACCGGTCCAGTTGCGGCGTCTCCAGATCATGGAGCAGCAGGTGGGTTCTGGTGAGGTCACCTGCCAGCAGGTTGATTTCAGGTGATCCGATAAACCTTGCTGTAAAAAGGGTCTCAGGCTGGAAAAACACCTGATCCGGTGTGCCGAGCTGTTCGATCCGGCCCTGGTTCATGACCTTTCCTTGGAAAGCCAACAATGCCTACTTCATATGAGGCAAAGGAAAAAATCCGCTGTCAGCGATGATCTTTCTGGCAGGTCCGCTGTGCAGATAGGTCAAAAACGCTTTAACTTTTTTGGAAAAACGGTGGGTATTGACATACAAAAACAGGGTCCGTTCCAGACGCGCTTCAGTGTCTTTACCGGTCACTTGTACTGGTTTGACTTCCAGATTAAGATACGCATGGCTGACATAACCGATGGCGTATCGGTTTTCGGCCACTGCCGCCAGCACGCCGCTGTTTGAAGAGACCGGAATATGGGGGGATGATGGGGCGGCATCATCCAGGATCATCTGTTCCCACATCCGGCAGGTGCCCGATGATGTCTGTCTCACTACCGGTTGAATCGGTGAATCTGTCCAGCCGGATGAAAGCCAGCTCGATGTATGTCCGGTAAATATGTTTTTGAGCGCTGTGACCGGCAGTTGGTTGACCGGATTGGCCGTATTCACAATCGGGACGATTCTGTCACGGCATACAGGAAATGCTTTCAGATGTACATTGTTTTTTTTTGCTTCCCCGATCAGTTCTGATGACACCGGAACAGAAGAGGCAGCCATGTCACATTCATTTTGAATCAGTGCCCGGATCCCGGCCAGAGAGCCTGGGGACTCAATCATGATGTGTTCCTGGCCGGGTCTCTGATAATCTGCGGCCAGCCTTTCCAGCAGAGGCGCCATGGTAGTGGACCCCACAATGACAATCCGTTCCATGGGAGGGGGGGTGCATCCAAAGAAATGGCTGCAGCAGGCCAGGAGCAGTAAGCTGATCAAGTGATTGAGGCAGGTTTTCATATCCCCCCCTTTCTCATGGGCGCAAATGATGTTGTGATACCAGGTCATATGCAAAACCGGTCCGATCCTGTTTTATTACACGCGGGTTCATGATCTCCATCTTCAGGGAGAAATATCCATTGACCGAATAGCACATGAATGTCTGAAAGACAATAACCACTGACTCATTTTGGTGTAAACCGGGCAAGCCGTGAGGATGCCGGCGGTTTACGGCCGTTGAAATACCCGCAGGCGGCATAATACCGCAGATCCTTCTGCCACAGGGAAAAAACATGCGGGTCATGAAAGATCCGGCTAAGCACCCTTTGCGGGCGGTGGAGCGTATCCAGCAGGGGGGAAAACAGTTCGGACGGATCCCTGAAGCATTCCCAGTCACACTGGCGGCAGACCGGCTGATGGCCAGTTCCACGAATGTTCAGCGCCGGAAAAGAACCTAAGTCTTCACGGCCCCGGTATCCGCAGGGGTAGGTGTGGCCGTCATCGGAACCGATGAAGAAATAGTCAATGCCGCCACGGCATCCAGCGGTTTCCACCGCCCGTCCAGAGGCGGTTCCCGGTGTCTGGTGCTGGGCGATCAGGGCATGGAGGCTGCAAAGGGGGGTGAAAATTCTCAGATAAGGCCGATGCCGGGTCACATTGGCGGCCAGTGCCTGATACAGGAAAATTTTTTCTTCCCGGGAGAAGCGTACCACCGCTTCTCCGGCAGTGGCCGCGTATACTGCATGCAGGCCGCTGTCCAAATCAGCGGTCCCGATGCTCATGGGATAACATGTGTTGGCAAGGGTAAAGCCCATATTGCATACCTGCCGGAAAAACCGGTCAAATGCGCTATGAAACACCTTATAAAACGCTTCCAGATACGCGGTATCGCTTGGAAAGCTGCTCCGGTGAAGGTCCCGGGTCAATGGACCCCCCACCAGGCGGTTGATGCCCAGGTTCACCGATGGATAGATGCCGGCAGCATGAAAAATGGGAATGGCCGTCTCAATACCCCGGACCACATCAGGCAGCCCCCGCATCTGTTCATGCACCTTTGGCACTGCGGAATCCAGACTGATCCAGAAATTTCTCAACGGGGTGGCGGCAAGCTTGTCAGCCATGGACCTGATCCGATCTTTGAATCCCGGCTGACGGCTGCCGCAGAACAAAAACCCGTTGGTACCGGTGCGGATATACGGGATGCCGGCCCGGCCGGCATGGGAGATCAATGCAGTTACCTGTTCCAGAAACAAAAGCGGCTCGCCCCCTGTAAAGGAAACCGCCTGAACCCCTTTTTCTCCGGCAGCATCCAGGATCTGCCGGAGATCATCTGTTTTCAGACGGGTTCGGCGGATATCCGCGGTTTTCCGCATGCCGCACTGGGGGCACGTTGCATTGCACTGGTTGGTAATCTGGATAACCAGCTGTCCGGGCACCCGGTCTCTTGCCAGACATGCCAGCATTCTGAACACTGAATAGGCGGTCATGAGTTCGTCAGTCCTATCATCTGAAAACCGCGACAACAATGCCACCACTGGAGTGACACAGATTTTTTTCATTATTCCTGAGCCGCAGATTTTTTACCACTTTGAAAGGGGTCATGTTATTTCCTTCATAAAAACCACCCGATTTCAAGGGATGGCTGAAATGCGCTGCATAATTTAATACCCTGATAATATCAGCGCATTGTTAGGCATATGTTTTGTATCCATTTTTTTCCACCCGGAAACAAAATGGAATTTAACGGCTTTCTCACATTATTGTAACACAACCGGTTTAAGATGATCCTGACACAGTGAAAAACGGTTTTCTACCGGCCTGCGACCGGCAGGGCAATGAACGGAAACTGCCCCTGA
>JAABSB010000043.1 GCA_011390615.1 Desulfotignum sp.
ATAGAGTTTCTTTTTGTGTAGTAGGAAAGACCGAAGTTCTCCCTGATAAATTTAGCACAATATATGAAAGCTGTATTGTTCAAGGAGTTTCATCTGAAGTATTTGGAGAAGAAAAACAATTGGCTCTTGAAGGTCTCATACACAAATATTCTGAAGACTTCTTCTCTGAAGGACTAAGATATATCCAAAAACTCAAAAATAAGGCGAGAGTCTTCAAAATCTCGATAGAATCTATTTCAGGAAAGGCAAGAAAGTAGAACGCAAATATTCTGCCTAATGTGGGGTTGGACCGCAGTTTCAGATAATTATCCGATACTGAAATTATTCAAGGGGTATTTGATAAAGGATACCATTACAATCTAAAACCTGACATTATTGGGTATGTGATTTTTCAATGAGTTGGCAAAGTTCCAGCATTGCTGAAAAATGACACTCTTAAAGGGAAAGCGTGAAAAATTTGTCGGAAAGAAATATTGAAAATGCAGAACCAATTATCTCCGCAGTAAGGGGTATGGCTAAACAAGCTAAACAGGAATAATTTGTTGCGCAATCCGTAAGCGAAATTGCTTCTGGATGTTGCTCCTTTCCTGCAGCAAACAGATCATTTTCTACCCGATCTCAGATAATTACATTACAGCGTCTGGTCCAGATAATCCAGAAACCGCTGCCAGGATTTGCGGTCCGCATCCTCCCGGTACCGGTCCGTCCCAAACACGGTGAACGCATGGGGTGCGCCCCCATAGGTGATCATTTCATGGGCCACGCCATGCTGCTCCAGAGCTGTTGCCAGTTCGGCAAATTCGGCCATGGTCACGGCGGTGTCCGCACTGCCGTGCAGGATGAGCAGGCTGCCGGAAGTCCGGGCATAACTTTGTCCCGGCGGTGTGGCCAGCCCCCCGTGAAAACTGACAAATCCTTTCAGATCTGCTCCGGAACGGGCCAGTTCCAGCACCACGGTGCCGCCGAAGCAATACCCCATGGCCACGGCATTTTCAATATCAGCTCCCTGGTCAGCGGCAGCGGCAAGCGCTCCCTGCAACAGCCGTCGCATGCGTTCCCGGTCCTGGTAAAGTTCACCGGTCAGCCGCTTTCGTTCGGCAATCTCTTCGGGCCGGATGCCTTTTCCAAACATATCTGCGGCAAACACGGCATATCCCTGATCAGCCAGCATGTTTGCACGGCGAACTTCATACTCGCCCAGACCGTCCCAGTCATGAATCATGAGCACCAGCGGGGCTCCGGATGCCAGACTGATGAAAAACCCCTCAAACACGCTATTATCAACCATATACTCCACCCGGTTTCCTGCGGCATGAACCGTTACACCCAGACTCAATATAATAAATAATACACAGATTTTTCTCATGGCATATCTCCTTGAGATAATATTATGACATAATAACAACCATGCCCTGCCGGGCACAACAAATCATGAAAAAATTTAAAGGGTTGTCAATTTCTTTTATAACAGGATAGGAATTATCATCACAATGTCAAATCCGGAAAAAGGGATGCAACCGGAAAGTCCGGGCAGTGCCCGGGACAAAACAGAACGCCTGCGCCCGGCTACCATAATCACCCTGAATTGCCGGAGTCCCGGGCCATGTCCATATTGACCTTTTCCCGGGCTGATGTTACAACCTGACGGACATCTGGAAAGGTACGACATAATGGGGAACTTATGGCAAACAACCTGTTTATAACGGCCACTGAGGCCAGGAGCGGCAAATCCGCCGTATCTCTGGGAATCATGGAACTGCTGATCCGGAAGGTGGGCCGGGTGGGGTTTTTCCGCCCCCTCATTGATGCGGAAAGCCCCATACACGACAATGATATCCAGCTGTTCTCCACCCACTTCAAACTGGGCATTCCCTTTGACAGAATGTTTGCCTGCACATTGGCAAAAGCCAGCAACCTCATTGGCAGCGGCAGGCAGGATGACCTGCTGGAAGAGATTTTTGGGGCCTACAAGGCGCTTGAAAAAGACCTTGATTTTATTTTGTGTGAAGGTATCGAACTGGAAGGATCATCGGCCTCCTTTGAATTTGATATCAATGCCCGGATCGCCAGAAACCTGGGGTGCCCCATCCTGCTGGTTGCCAACGCCCGGGACAAATCCATGGACGAGGTGATTCAATCCATCAACATCTACCACAAGTCCTTTATCCAGGAGGGATGTGAAGTCATTGCCACCATCGTTAACCGGACCCGGCAGGACCAGGGACCTGAGATCCTCTCCCGACTGGCCGCACAAAGCCCGGTTCCGGGACAGCTGCTGTATGCCATTCCCAATGACACCCAGCTGGGCAATCCTACGGTGGGTGAGATCGCCCATATTCTGGGCGCTGAGGTCCTGTACGGCAGGGACCAGCTCAACCGGCATGTGCACGGCTTTACAGTGGCGGCCATGCAGCTGCACAATTTTCTGACCCGCATCCAACACGGCACCCTGGTCATCACCCCCGGAGACCGGTCCGATGTCATTGTTGCCTGTCTGGGTGCGGTGTCCTCCATGGCCATGCCCAATATATCCGGGATCATGCTCACCGGCGGACTGACACCGGAAGAACCGGTGTCCCGGCTTATCGAGGGATTTTCCACCATGGTGCCGATCCTGGCGGTCAAACAGGACACCTTTCCGTCCGCTGTTGCGGTAAGCCGTGTTCATGCCGGCATCGCCCCGGACAATGAACGCAAGATCACAAGGGCCTTAGAAGTGTTCGACACCCATATTGATTCCCAAAAGCTGGCCGATAAGATCATCAGTACCCGGACCACGGTGAAGACCCCCAAAATGTTTGAGTACGGCCTGCTCCAGAAAGCCAGGGAAAATAAACAGCACATTGTACTGCCCGAAGCTGAGGATGAGCGCATTCTGGCAGCAGCGGAAATCCTGCTCCGGCGGGATGCGGTGCACCTGACCCTGCTGGGGGATGAGACCCGGATCCAAAAGAAAATATCCCGGCTGGGGCTGCGCCTGGACAAGGCAGACATTCTGGACATCCAGACCTCCCATCTGTTTGACGATTATGTCCAGACCTATCATCAATTGCGCAAACACCGGGGCATCACCCTGGAAACAGCCGGGGATGTCATGAACGATGCCAATTTTTTCGGCACCATGATGGTGCACAAGGAAGATGCCGACGGCATGGTGTCAGGGGCGGTGCATACCACCCAGGACACGATCCGGCCCGCCTTTGAAATCATCCGAACCCGGCCCGGCATCTCCTTTGTCTCCAGTGTGTTTTTCATGTGTCTCAAGGACCGGGTCCTGGTGTACGGGGACTGCGCCATCAACCCGGACCCGGATGCGGCCCTGCTTTCTCAAATCGCCGTCAGCTCGGCCCGCACTGCCCAGACGTTTGACATTGCCCCCCGGGTGGCCATGCTCTCTTATTCCACCGGACTGTCAGGCAAAGGGGCGGATGTGGACAAGGTACGGGAGGCGACCCGGCTGGCCAGGGAACTGTCTGCGGCCCAGGGCCTGGACATCAAGATCGAAGGCCCCATCCAGTATGATGCCGCCATCGACCCCATTGTAGCGGGCATCAAACTGCCGGGGAGCGATGTCGCTGGAAAAGCCACGGTGTTCATCTTTCCGGATCTTAACACCGGCAACAACACCTACAAGGCGGTGCAGCGGTCCGCCGGTGCCGTTGCCATCGGCCCGGTACTCCAGGGACTCAACAAACCGGTCAATGACCTGAGCCGGGGATGCACGGTTGCCGATGTGGTCAACACCATCGCCATCACGGCCATACAGGCCGCAGCGGAAAAAGAGACATCATGAAGATCCTGGTGATCAATACGGGCAGCTCCTCCATCAAGTATCAACTGTTTGATATGGCAAAAGAAACCGTGCTGGCTACGGGAATGGCCGAACGTATCGGCAGTGATGCCGGCACCCTGTCCCACACCGTCACGGCAGCGGACGGCACCCGCAACACCATTGAAATCACTGAAAATATGGACCACGCCCGGGGTCTTTCCCGCATCGCTGCCCTGCTCATGGATAAAAAACACGGGGTGATCAACGATACTTCCGATGTCTTTGCTGTGGGCCACCGGGTGGTGCATGGAGGAGAAACCTTCCAGGATCCCAGGATCATCGACCAGCGCATTCTGGATGAAATAGAGAAAAACACCCCTCTGGCCCCGCTGCACAACCCTGCCAACCTCACCGGTATCCGGGTGGCAGGCGCGGTTTTTCCCAACGCCCTCCAGGTGGCGGTATTTGATACTGCCTTTCACCAGACCCTGCCAAAGCAGGCCTACATGTATGCCCTGCCCCATGACCTGTATGACACCCACCGTATACGGCGGTACGGGTTCCACGGCACCTCCCATTCATATGTGGCCGGCAAAGCCGCAAAGTTTCTTAACACCCCCCTGGCCCGGCTGAACCTGATCACCCTGCACCTGGGCAACGGTGCCAGTGCAACGGCCATAAGGAACGGCAAAAGTGTGGATACCTCCATGGGATTGACCCCGCTGGAGGGCCTGGTCATGGGAAGCCGCACCGGGGATATGGATCCGGCCATCCCGTTTTTTTTATCCCGGCACCTGGACATGTCCCTGGATGAAATCGATACAATTTTCAACCGGCAGAGCGGACTCAAAGGCCTGTGCGGGGAAAATGACATGCGCACGGTGCTGGAAAAGGCAGCCGCCGGAGATGACCATGCCCGGCTGGCCCTAGATGTGTATACCTACCGCATCAAAAAATATATCGGAGCGTATACAGCCGTTCTGGGACGGGTGGACGCGCTGGTGTTCACCGGCGGGATCGGGGAAAATGCTTCCGCCGTCCGGGAACGCTGCTGCCGGGGTTTGGCAGGCCTGGGTATTGTGATCGATCCGGTCGAAAACAGGGACAAAAAAACCCTGCCGCGACGGATCAGCCCCCGGAATACGTCTGTGGCGGTCCTGGTGGTGCCCACTGATGAAGAACTGGAAATCGCCAGACAGACCCAAAAAAAGGTGCTGGAATGAGCGGTTTTACCTCAGACCGGGCTGAACGGTCCGGTCCCTGCGGCACACCAGACGATCCGGTTCTGGCACCGGAACTGTACGGCCGTTTTCAGGACATCCTGAACCAGTTGTCTGATGAACAGACGTTTCCGGACCCGGAACAGCTCAAAGAGCATCTGGATACATTCATCCATCATATGCTCTACAGTCCCACCGACCTGGCGGATATTTTCACAGCGGTATCCACCATCCATGACCGCCTCACCGCCCGGATCATCTCCCATCATATCTCGATTTTCAAAACCCGTGACCAGCGCCCCCTCCCCGGCCCGTTCTGCTGGATCTCCATGGGCAGCGATGCCCGAAAGGAACAGGTGGTGAGAACCGACCAGGACAATGCCCTGATTTATGCGGACCCGCCCCTGTCAGAAGAAAAAAAATGGGACCTCTATTTTGCAGACCTGACCCGGCAGGTGGTTACGGATCTGGACCGGTTCGGGTTTTCCCTGTGCAAAGGCGATGTCATGGCCACCAACCCGCAATGGCGGCGGCCCCAAACCCGTTGGCACCAGGCCCTGGACCAGTGGATTGGATCGGCTGAACCCGCAGACATCCGGACCCTTACCATCCTTCTGGATTTCAGGCCGGTCTACGGAGATTTTCCCATGGCACAGGCCCTCTGGGAAAGGGTATCCGGTTTGTTTCAGGAAAACCCCGTGGTCAACCATTACCTGACCAGGGATGATTTTCTGTTTAGTTCCCCCAAAACCGTTTTTGGCCGGATCCGGACCCAACGGGTTCAGGGCTGCAGGGCCTGCTTCAACATTAAAACCGCCGGTCTGGCCCATCTCATCAATGCCATGCGTATCCTGGCATTAAATCACGAAATCTTCTGCCCATCCACCCTGGCACGCATGGCCGCCCTCAAAGACCGCTGTGTTCTGAATAGTGAAGAATACCATCAGAGCCTGGATGCATTCTACCACTTGAATCGGCTTAAAATCGCCAGCCACCTGAACCGGGACCGGCATCCGGACCTGCCGGTGAACTGCGCAGACCTGTCGCGCCTGAACCCAGGGGAAAAAAGAACGCTGAAAACCGTTCTTGATACAGTGATTCACCTCCAGAAGCGGATCCGCCGATCCTACACCATGAGATGGATGAATTTTTTCAACTGACCGGTTTTGTCAAACCGGCCCAGGGAGGAATATGACACCGGACTTTCACCAGTTTTTCACCCTTTTTGCCCAGATCAGCAAAAAAATCCATGCCAACAGCGATACCAGAGATATTCTGGCGTGCATCGTGGAAAACATCACCCGGATACTGTCCGCCAAGGGCAGTATTTTCTGGATATTGAACACGGAAAAAAACCGCATTGAAACAAAAATCTTTCATGGATTTGATTACCGGAGCCTGATGCAGATCGATTATTCCGCCCTGATGACCCTGTTCGGCCATCGGAAGCATAACTGTGTGGTCATACCCAACGCCAGGGAGGATAAACGGATTCCGGATCTGGAACGGCTGGGAAAAAGAAAAATCAATTCCGTGACCGGACTTTTTTTTGACATTGCCGGGCCTTACACCGGTCTTCTGGCTGTCTATTTCACCGACAACCGTACCCTGGTCTCCCATGAACTGGAACTGGTCACAGCCTTAGGGGAACAAGGGGCCATTGCCCTGGAAAAAGCCATGGGCCATGACAGAAAAATTCTGGAAATCTACCGGAAAATCGTGGAGGGTTTTGCTTTGGCCATCGAGGCCCGGGACCGCGTAACCCACGGCCATTCCCGACGGGTGGCTGTCCTGGCCAGGCTTACGGCCCAACAGATGGGCCTGGATGAGGCCATGGTAAAAAATATTTTTCATGCCGGCATCCTCCATGATATCGGGAAAATCGGGACCCGGGACGCGGTGCTGGAACGTCTGGGACATCTGACCCCGAAGGAGATGGCGCAGATCCGACAGCATCCGGTACTGGGGGCGGATATCCTGGTGCCCCTGACCTTTTTCAGTGAGATCGCACCCATGATCCGGCACCACCATGAACGGTTCGACGGCAGCGGTTATCCGGACGGGATCAAAGGCGGGCACATTCCGCTGGGGGCAAGGATACTGGCGGTATGCGACGTATTTGAAACCATGATTGCCGGCCGGCCCGGCATACCGCCCAAAGATCTGCCGTCCGCCATTTTTGAACTAAAACACGGGGTGGGTATCCTTTTTGACCCGGCCGTTGTCCAGGCATTTTTCGCCATGATCCAGGCGCATCCCCGGGCCATGGAAATCCATGAATCCATTGATGATGTTCTGGACATGCTCCGGCAGAACATGGCGGACCTGGCACTGCAGAACCGCCTGGAAAAAAAAACCGCCCGCCTCTTTCCAGCGGGGTTTTAAGCGAAAATGTTTTCCCTTAACGGGCATGGCTATTACAACAAAAAAAATTTTACCGGGGTGTCATGAGCCTGTTTCATCATTTTGGAAATTTACCGATCCGCTATAAGATTCTGTGCATCTTTTCATTCACCTTCATTGTGATCATGGGTCTTTCCAGCCTCACCATTTATACCATTGTGAAACAACATGTTGAAAAAAACATGGAAAATGTTCTACAAAATGCCACATCAGCCATGGTCAACAACGTAAAAACCGCTGCATCCGTCTCCATCAGAAATTATCTGCGGGCCACGGCGGAAAAAAACCTGGATATTGTCCGGCACCTATATGGTCTCCAGGCCAATGGCAGGCTGACACAAAAGGAGGCAAAAAAACAGGCCGCTGATATTATGCTTTCCCAGAAGATCGGTACCCACGGCTATATCTGTATCCTGGACGGATCCGGCCGGGTGGTGAGGCACCCCAAAAAAATGCTGGAAGGTCTGGATATTTCCGACCATGGCTTTGTCCGGGAAATGGTCAATCAAAAAAAGGGGTATATTGAGTATGACTGGCAGAACCCGGATGATGAAGTCCCCCGGCCCAAGGCGTTGTACCTTGAATATTTTGCCCCCTGGGACTGGATGATAACGGTATCATCATACAGAAATGAGTTTGCAGAGTTGATGCAGATTTCTGATTTTGAAAAAAGCATCCTGGAACAGCGTTTTGGAAAAACCGGGTTTGCCTGTGTGCTGGACACCGACGGCAACTTCATTATCCACCCTGACCAAAAAGGTGCCAACCTCCTTTCAATGCCGGGATATGCAGACACGGTTTTCAAAAAAATTTTTACAAAAAAAAATGGAAACCAGGTGGTTTCATTGCAGGATAACCAAGGCAAAAAGCTGATATTTTTCAACCATATTCCTGAATATCAGTGGATCGTTGCCTCCACCATCCATATGGAGGATTTTTTTTCTCCGCTCAATACCATAAAAAACTTCATCATACTGGTGGGGCTGATGTCCCTGGTAATTTTTATCCCCATAACTTTTTTTTTCAGTGCCACAATTACAGAACCCCTGCGCAGCCTTATGGAGCGGCTCAATGAAGATATCCGGGAAGGATTTTCAAACCGAATGGTCACCCTGCACTCCCTGGATGAAGTGGGGCAGATCACCTTTTACTACAACTCTTTCATGGAAAAACTTGATGCCTACAACCGGGACCTCAACGCCCAGATTGCCGAACGAAAACTGGCCCAGGAAGCGTTGCAGGAAAGTGAAGAACGCTACCGGTCTGTAATGGAAGCAGCACCCGATCCAATTATCGTTTATGACATGGAAGGGTGTGTGACCTATCTGAACCCCGCATTCACCCGGGTGTTCGGCTATACCTTGAAAGAAAGCCTGGGCAGAAAGATGGACCATTTTGTTCCGGAAGAACAGTGGAAACAGGCCATGGAAGGGATCCACGCCATTCTGGAAGGCCATGTGCTCCCCCGCACCGAAACCACCCGGAGAGCCAAAGACGGCCGGCTCATCGAAGTCACCCTCCGGGGATCGGTGTACCGGGACAAAAACGGCAACCCTTTAGGTACGGTGATTACCCACCGGGATGTATCCCAGGTGAAGCAGCTGGAAAAAGCGATCATGGAAATCGGAGAAAAGGAACGCCAGAAAATCGGCAACGACCTCCACGATGACCTGTGCCCCCATCTCATCGGCGTTGAAGGATTGAGCAAGGTTCTGAAGACAAAGATGGAGAAGACCGCCCCTGAAGCGGTCCAGTCAGCACAGAATATCACCCGGCTGATCCAGGAAGCCATACAGAAGACCCGAAGACTGGCCCGGGGCCTGTGCCCGGTGTACTTCAAACACGGCCTTTTGTCCGCCATGCAGGAGCTGTCAGCTAACACCAGAACGGTGCACCAGGTGAACTGCGCGTTTCTATACCATGAAAAAATCCCGGCCGGCAACGACATGGTCAACATCAACCTGTACCATATCGCCCAGGAAGCGGTGCAGAACGCCATCCGACACGGCAGGGCCGACCGGATTCTCATTGAGATGACCCACCGGAAAACCTGGTTCTCCCTGAGCATAACAGACAACGGCACCGGCTTTACCCCTTCCAGAAAATTTCAGGGCATGGGGCTGCGCATCATGAACTACCGGGCCAAACTCATGGGGGCATCCCTGGAAATCGAATCCAATGGTACCGGCACCTGTGTCACCCTGAAGCTGCCGATCAGTGCCCTGCACCCCCCGGATGTCCCCCCGGTAAGACCTGCCTGATGGTGGCAATATGTCTGTCTTTGTCCTTGCGGCGATTGCAAAAAAGGTGAAAACATGGTATTTGCCTGCCAGTAAAAAAATATAACCAACCGAATGTTATGGGTACAAAAAAGAAAATTCTTACCCTGATCCAATCATAAAAGGAGAATTGATGCGGCACGCTTTAATACGTTCATATGTTTATGTCTGGTTCATCCTGGTATTATTTGTTTTCATCCTGCATCCATTCAAGGCAGTCGCCCAGGGGGATCACTCCGGGAGCACGGATCCTTCCAGAGTCAGTATTGAAAAATTACTGCAGGATCTGGAAGACCCGCAAAGGCTGGAAAACCTTAAGCAGGATCTGCGGATGCTTCTTCAGGCCAGCGAAGCATCTTCCGAGGAAACAGGGGGTGAATCCAAAGGCTTTGCCGGAGAGATGCTGAGGGCGATGTCCGGTTACATGCAAAAAACCAACCATGTGTTGGCAGAAGTCGGGCAGAACATGCTCCAGATACCCGATCTGGCCAGGGATATTGCCGGGCAGGCGCAGGATCCGGAAAGACTTTGGCGCTGGGGGGAAATGGGTGGCAAAGTCATACTGGTTCTGCTGGCAGGTTTTCTGGCACAATTACTGGTTTCCCGTCTTTTGTCCAGGGTCCGCAACTCTCTGGAAGATCGTGAAACATACAGCAAAGGGGTCAGAGTCCTTCTCATGTTCGGCAATACATTGCTGGAATTGATTCCCATCGCTGCTTTTGCGGCTGCAGCATATGGACTGCTTCCCCTGCTTCAACCGCGCGCAGGCACCCAACTGATGGCCTTGACCCTGATAAATGCCAATGTCCTGGTCAGGGTGATTCTGGCCTTTACCAGCCGGTTGCTCATGCCTGGCACCCCTTCCCTCAGGTTATTGCCTCTGGACAGCGAGTCTGTGCAGTATCTTCACATCTGGGTCAAAAGAGTCGTCAGAATTTCGGTTTACGGCTACTTTATTCTTGAAGCGATCTTGATTTTTGGTGTTTCCGCCGGTCTTTACCTTTTTCTTCTCAAAATGCTGGGACTGATCATTGCCCTGATGGTAATTATTCTTGTGCTGCAAAATCGCAAGGATGTGGCCTGGTGGCTGCGCGGAGACCATAAACAGACAGAAGCGCCTGAGCTGCAGACAGAATCGGACACATCTGATCCCCATTTGCGAAAGGTCCAGGCTGTAACCGCTTTACGTCGCAGATTTGCCGATTTCTGGCACATCGCTGCCATATTGTTTACCCTGGGTATATTCGTAATCTGGGCTCTTGAAATCGAGGGCGGTGTTTACTTTATGGCCAGGGCACTGATCCTGACCATCATGGTTGGTGTCCTGACCGCCTTTCTTTTCCGCATCAGTCAGCGGAGTCTGGATCAACTGTTCAAAGTCAGTGATGAATTGAAAAAAAATTATCCGAACCTGGAAGCCAGAGCCAACAGGTATCTCCCTTTGCTCAGGCATACTGTCAAAGGGGTTCTGTACATCATTGCCGCTTTTTCGATCATGCAGGCCTGGGGAATCGGCACATTCAGCTGGATATTGTCGCCCCAGGGCGGTACTGTCATTTCAAAGCTGCTGGTGATTACACTGATTATCGGCGGCGCTTTTCTGTTTTGGGAACTGGTGAGTTTGAAAATAGAAGCCTATATGACCCGGGAGCGGGAAGGCGTCACCGGACGGACGGCCAACAAAAGAATACTGACCCTGCTGCCTCTGGTTAACAACGTTATCCGGATTGCTCTGGTTCTTGTGGCAGGCATGAGCGTCTTATCCCATATAGGCATCAATATCGCCCCTCTGCTGGCCGGTGCAGGGGTCGTCGGTCTGGCTGTGGGCTTTGGCGCCCAGACCCTGGTCCGGGATGTAATTACGGGTGCCTTTATCCTGATGGAGGACTCCATTTCAGTGGGTGACTGGGTTGAGGCAGGCGGATATGCAGGAACCGTTGAACACCTCACCATTCGGACCCTGACCCTGCGTGACCTGACCGGAGCAGTATTTGTGATACCTTTCGGAGAGGTCACCACCGTGAAAAACAGCAACCGCGACTACGGCTACGCTCTGGTGGATGCAGGTGTTGCTTACAGGGAAGATTACGGCGAGGTTGTCCAGGCCCTGCAGGATGTGGCAACAGAGCTGCAGCAGGATGAAACCTGGGGACCGGATATTATCGGGGACCTGGAACTGTTTGGCCTTAACAATCTGGGGGATTCCGCAGTAGAAGTCCGGGTCAGATTGAAAACCAAACCCATGCGCCACTTTGCGGTTCGCCGGGCTTTTCTGGAAAGAATGAAGCGTATTTTTGACGAGCGCGGCATCGAAATTCCATTCCCCCACCAGACCATCTGGTTTGGAGAGGACAAAAATGGAGCTGCCCCGCCCATGCGTCTTCTCAAAGCGTCTCAACCAGCACCGGAACCTTCCCGGGCCATCGAATCAGATCTCAGCAAAGATCATCCGGAAGCTGAAATCCAGCACCAATCGGAATTTGAAGCATCCAAGGAAGTAGTGCGCAACGCTGAGGAACCTGAAGTGGATCCGGATAATGCGCCCAAGAAACCGAACAAATAAATTTACCGGTCACGTGCCGGCCTGAGATCTGCTGGATTGGCATTGACCGGGAATGGCAATGAGATTGCACAATCGGCAAAAACATGATATTGCCATCCAGCGATGAACACAAAAAAGAAAATACTGCTTGTGGAAGACCACCCCATCTTCCGGCTCGGGCTTGCCGAACTGATCAACCAGGAAGAGGACCTTACCGCTTCAGGGGAATCAAAGGATGTGGACTCCGCCATCAAAGAGATCGCATCGGTCAGACCGGACCTGATTATTGCAGACATCTCATTGAAAGACTCCGACGGCATCGACCTGGTGCGGCACGTCAAAAAACACCATGCCCATATTCCCGTACTGGTACTGTCCATGCATGACGAATACCTGTATGCCCAGCGGGCGCTCCATGCCGGGGCCAGAGGATACATCATGAAGCAGGAGGCCATGGAATCGGTTGTGGCAGCCATTCACCACGTGCTGGCAGGCAAAATCCATTTGAATGAAACCGTGAAAGAGCACATCCTTTCCAATATCACAGGCACCTCCGATCTGCGCAAAAAATCTCCGGCAGACTGTCTTACCGACCGGGAAATGCAGGTCTTTAAAATGATCGGCCGCGGGTTTTCCTCACGGGAAATCGCTGAACGGCTCTTTGTCAGCATTAAAACCATCGGCACCTACCGGGAGAGAATAAAGACCAAACTCAACTTGAAACACGCCAATGAACTGGTGCGGTGTGCGGTCCATTTTGAAAAGACCGGCCAGGTCAGCACCATTGCGGATTGACTCCCTACCGCAGCTGAATCATGGGGATTTTTCGCTTTTGCCCTTCAGGTTAAGAGCTTGAGGATAAGGCAGTTTTCTTCAGTCCATGTAATCCCCTTACCTTACGAACATGTACATTTTTTACCTACAAATCCTGGTCATTTTACCTACAGAAAAAATCGGCTTTTCACCGATTGTGGTATCTGTTTTCCTTTAATATATGAAATACAGGCGATCGGTTCCCGTTTTTAACCCTACTTAAAGGAAGGTAATGCTTATGAGCGTACAACCCAACATGACCGACTATGACAAAGAATACAGGGAATTCAAATGGCAGGTCCCGGAATATTACAATTTTGCCGGGGATGTGTTTGACAAATGGGCAGAAGACAAAGATAAGCTGGCCATGCTCTGGGTGGATGACCACGGCAAGGAAATCAAAAAAACCTTTCATGACATCAGTGTGGCCTCCAAAAAAATGGCCAATGTATTCAAGGAAAATGGTATCGGCCAAGGGGATGTGGTGATCGTGGTGCTTCCCAGAAACATTGAATGGTGGATCGCTTTCACCGCATGCATCCGGTGCGGCGCCATGATCGCGCCAGGTACCACCCAGCTCACAGCCAAAGACCTGGAATTCCGTGCCAACAAGTCCAATGCCGCCTGCATCCTTACCACCCCGGCCATTGCCGGTACATTCGACCAGGTTGCGGACAAGTGCCCGACTGTAAAAACCAAAATCGTCATAACTGAACCCAAAGACGGCTGGTTGTTTCTGGATGATGCCATGGCCCAGGCATCTGAAGCATTCGAAACCGCCAAAACAAGAGCAGATGAAAACTGCCTGGTGTATTTCACCTCCGGCACCACCGGTTTTCCCAAAATGGCGCTGCACACCCATTCCTATGGGTACGGTCATATGGTCACCGGAAAATACTGGCTGGACCTCAAGGAAACCGACATGCACTGGAATGTATCCGATACCGGATGGGCCAAAGCGGCCTGGTCCAGTTATTTCGGTCCCTGGAACCAGGGAGCAGCCCAGTTCATACACCATACTGACCGTTTTGACCCAAAATTCACCCTGGAACTCCTGGCAAAATATCCCATCACCACCATGTGCGGGGCCCCGACCATCTATCGGATGCTGGTTCTCCAGGATTTGTCCCAATACAAATTTCCCACCCTGCGCCACTGCGTCGGGGCCGGAGAGCCCCTGAACCCGGAAATTATCGAAGTATGGAAAAAAGCCACCGGCTGTACCATCCGGGACGGATACGGCCAGACTGAAACCGTGCTCCTGGCCGGCAATTTTCCCTGTATCACCCCCCGTTTCGGTTCCATGGGCAAACCCACCCCGGGCATCGACCTGCATGTCATAGATGATAAAGGCAATATTCTGGGTCCCAATGAAGAAGGAGATATCGCAGTCAGAATCGAACCGGAAAGACCGGTGGGGCTGTTCAAGGAATACTGGAAAGAGCCGGAAAGGACAGCATCCTCTTTTATTCCGGGCTGGTATCTCACCGGAGACCGGGCCTATGTGGATGAGGACGGATATTTCTGGTTTGTGGGACGCTCCGATGATGTCATCCTCACCTCCGGATACCGCATCGGTCCTTTTGAAGTGGAAAGTGCTTTGATCGAACATCCGGCCGTGGCAGAATCAGCCGTGGTTTCCAGCCCTGATGACACCAGAGGAGAGGTGGTGAAGGCATTTATCGTGCTTGCTCCGAATTTTGAACCCAGTGAAACACTGGTCAAGGAAATACAGGACAATGTGAAAAAAACAACCGCTCCCTATAAATACCCCAGAAAAATTGAATTTGTGAAAGAACTGCCCAAGACCATCAGCGGCAAAATCCGACGTATCGAACTCAGAGACGCGGAATGGGGAAGATAGACTGATCCTGTTACTTTTCAAAGGAGGTACAAGCCATGAAAGAAAAACTGTACAAAAAAGAGATCCGCATCACCCTGATATTTTCGGTGCTGCTGCTTTTGGCCGGGCATTCCGCATCCATTTTCGTGCTGTTTCCCAGCCTTCAACAAGGGACTTTGTGGGGGTTTCCCACCCAGTATATCATCCCCATCCTCCTCGGATGGTTCGGCATTGCCATCATCTGTCTGGTGATGACCCTTGTGTGCAACAAATTTGATGATGAAATGGAAGAATATGTCAGCACCCTGAGCCCGGAAAATGACACACCAAATGAAAACACACCAAAATAAGGAGATGACACGATGCCTGCTGAATATGCATTAAGCAATGTCTGGATCGGACTGGGAGTTGTCATTGTCCTGTTTGCTATTTTTTACGCTGTCGGCTATTTTTCGAGCCGGAAAACCACGTCAGACGAAGATTTTTATGCGGCCGGATTTTCCATCGGCCCGGTGACCAACGGCCTGGGTATGGCCGCCACCTGGGCAAGCCTGGCCACATTTCTGGGGGTCATCGCCCTTATTCTCCGGCTGCAGGTGCCTTTTGTGTACCTGTGGATCCAATGGGCCATCTCCATTCCCCTGTTGACCCTGCTTTACGGCACCAGCCTCAGGCGGATGAAGGCGTTTACACCCGCCTCTTTTATCCGCCACCGGTATGGTAAACCATCCACGATCGTTATCGTCTGCTGGATGATTCTGATTATGGTCATGTATGCCCTGGGCCAGATGGTCGGACTGGGTCAGGCCTTTGAGCTGCTGTTCGGGGTGCCCTACAATGTGGCCATCATTGTGGCAGGCCTGGCCACGGTGGGATTCATCACCATCGGCGGCATGTACGGCGCCACCTACAACGCGGCTTTTCAGATGGTCGTCATGACCATTGCCATGATCGTACCCATGGGCGCCATCATGAAGGCCATGGGGTCTTCGGGGTGGTGGTTTCCGCCCCTGGCCTACGGCGACATGGTGCCGGACATGATCAAAAATATTCCCACCTTTTTTGACATGAAATATGACTTCAGGTGGTATTTCGCCCTGATCCCGGCCTTTACCCTGGGACCAGTGGCCCTGCCCCATCTGGCCATGAAGGTGTTCACCTCCTCGTCAGTGAAAAGTGCCCGGTGGGCAGTGGTGTGGTTTGCTATCTTCCTGGGTCTGCTGTTTTCCGGCACCTATGTGGTGGGCTTTGCCGGCAACTTCTTCACCGCCACCACCGGCCGGATCATCGAGAAAGCGGACCAGACCATTCTGATCCTCAATGTGTTCTACAACCCGACTCTGGTAGCCGCTTTTGTGATGGGCGGTGCCATCGCTGCCGGACTTTCCACCATCGGCGGCAATCTCATGGCCATCGCCGGTCTGGTGGGATCGGATCTTCTGGGAATCATCGCGCCCGACATGAATTCCGCCAAACGAATGAAATGGGGATACGCGGCCCTGGGACTGGGGGGTCTGGCTGCCGTTCTCATGGCATTCAACCCGCCGAGATTCCTGGTGACCAGTATCCTGTGGGCCTTTGGACTTCTGGCTACCACCGCCACTCCGGCCATTCTGCTGGGGGTCTGGTGGAAGGAGGCCAACAAACTGGCATTGATAATCTCCTCCATGGTCTGCGGGATCATCTTCATCGTGATCTCCCCCCATGTGCTGCCCTCCATCTGCATCGGGTCCGGCCTGGTGGCGGCTTTGGGCATGTCCGGCGGCATGGTGACCATACCCTTGAGCTTTGCCATGTTCATCATCCTGTCCATCGTCTTCAACCGTATGCCTGCCCTTAAGGCATACGCCCCTACCCTGGCGGACAAAAAAGTAATCGACCGGATCCACGGCTGGGGAACCGATTATGATGAATCCCGTTACAACGGCATCACGTGGCCTTTGATCATCTCGGTCATCTGCGTCGCTGTCTTTATCTGGGGCCTGCAGCCCTGGTAACACATATCACTTTGTGCTGCCCGGAACCCTGCCTGACCGGAGGCCGGGCGGCACAAAGTCCCGCAAAGGATACCCATGAAATACCCCGCCGCCATGATCCAGCTTCTAAAATGCGATCCATCCGGTGTCAGGCAATTGCCCGTAAACCACCTGCCCTGGATCTGCATCTGTCATGTTTCCCTGCTGGGATTGATCTACGGTGGCACCGCCGCTTTTCTCAGCCGGGATCTGCTTGCCGGCCAGGGGCTGCTCAAACTCATTTTCGCCGGTATTCCGGTGGCGTTTCTGATGCATGCCGGGGCCGCGCTGTTCATCTGGGTCTTCCTGAAAGCCCTGGGTGGAAACGCCGCTTTTCTGAACGCCTATTTCACCATCGGTGTTGCTGCCATCTCCCTGTGTCCTTTGGCCCCGTTTCTGGCAATACTTCAGACACAGGCTTTTAGCCCGCTAACCCTGACTGGCACTGCCATAGCCGGTCTTTACGGGCTGGCCGTGAATGCAAAAATGATCCAGGATGTGTTTAACCTGTCATTTGCCAGGATGGTGATCGCCTTGTCCGCCGCCATTGTTTATATTGGCTGTTTTTTATATCTGTGGGTGTAGGGCAAAAGAACCGGTCCGGGTTTCCCATTGCAGCACAAATCATTTCATGACAAACAAGGCAAAACCTAAAGTCTGTCAGGCTGGTTCTTTCCGTTGCAATAAATACCGTGATTTGATAATGAAAGCAGGTACACAGGCAAAACAAAATGGGTTGTTTTGTCTGTCATTCTTTTAATTGGCGGTTTTATTTGGTACCTGGGAATATGGAACGGTTACTGGTGATTTGTGTGGGTGCTGTAATCGGCACAGGTTTTTATTACTGGTTTGCCTGGATGATGAAAAAAAAAGCCATGCAGGCATACATTTTGACCCATCAGTGGCTTTTGCACCCAAATGCCATCTGTTACTGGCGGACAGCAATGGCCATGGTGGGGTTTTTTCTTTACTTCTGGACAGGATTTCAGTCCGCCGCCATCATCATTTTCACTTTTGCGGCAATACTTGACGGGGTGGACGGTCTGGTTGCAAGGGGATGCAATCTGGTTTCCCGACTCGGGGAATGGCTTGACCCCTTATGTGACAAACTGACCTATCTGCCGCCCTTACTGGGGTTTGCCTATCTGGGCATTATCTCGGTAAAACTGGTGTGGATACTGATTATCATTGAAATTTTCGGCCAGTTTGCCGCCCGCCGGCTGCTTGCTTTTATGAAGACTTCCGGGGCTGCCAATAATTTCGGCAAAATAAAGGCCATTATCTGCTTTGCCCTTGTCATATTCTGTGCGCTGGTGGATGCAAATCCGGAGGTCATTCACATAGGCGACCAGATTCTGCTTTCCTGCATTGTTCTGTCTGCCGCCTCCATTGTCTTCAAATTTGTACCCAACCGGCTGTATGCAGATATTCTTTCCTTCCTCAACTTCATTTGCGGCATTTCCAGCCTTTTTTTGACATATCAGGGTTTTTTTGCCAGAGCCATTATTATCATCATTGTGGGGCAACTGTTTGACCTGTTCGACGGGAGAATGGCAGAAAAACACGGCGGCACCAAATATGGGCCCTATCTGGATGATATTGCGGATTTTGTCAGTTTCGGCCTGGCCCCGGCCTATGTACTGTTGAAAATCGGCGGTTCCTACGCCTGGCTGTTTGCCGCCATTTATATGACAGGGGTGGCCTTTCGGCTGATCCGGTTTCTGGCTGTTGATAAAAAACGCACCGACCTTCTCCCTGGTGTGTTCAACGGTCTGCCATGTCCGGCAGGTGCCCTGATCGTACTTGGTGCAGCCCTTGTCATGCCGGTCTACTTGATGTGGGCTGTCGTGGTCATTACCACAGGTCTGATGGTAAGCACCATCCGTTTTGCCCATCTGGGACGTATTATTTTAAAAAAGGTCCCAAGACCCCTGTTTTTCACCCTGAGCGCGGTCACAATCATGGTTATTGCTTTTGTTCTGAAAACCAGGAATGTGGAGCTGTTCGGCTATCTTATTCTTTTTTCCTTACTGCTCTATCTGTTTATCGGAAAAATTTTCATACCGAAAAAAATTGCAAGAGACAATTCGGGCTGATTTCCAGCGGTATTAACCAGCAAAGGAGGCATCATGGACATTGAAAAAATCACTGAGACCCTTTTTCTTTGGGCAACCACCTATTCCGTAAAGATTATTGCCGCCCTGCTTATTCTGATCATCGGAAGATGGCTCGCAGGCAAAATATCCACCCTTTTCACCAGGTTACTTGAAAAAAATACCGTGGACACCACCCTGGTCAGATTTTTGGAAAACATCACCTATTATATCCTCCTGGTTGTTGTCATAATTGCCGCCCTGGGTCAGCTTGGGATCAACACCACCTCTTTTCTGACCATTGTTGCTGCTGCCGGCCTTGCCGTGGGTCTTGCCCTGAAAGATTCCCTGTCCAATTTTGCCTCAGGTGTCATGCTGATTCTGTTCCGGCCCTTCCGGGTGAATGATTATGTCACTGCGGGAGGGGTGTCCGGCACAGTGGCCGGCATTGCCCTGTTCAACACCACATTGAACACCCCGGACAACCAGCGGGTCATCGTTCCCAACTCCCGGATTACCAGTGATGTCATTACCAATGTCACCGCCAATGACACCCGAAGGGTGGATCTTGTGATCGGGATCAGCTATGATGATGATATCAAAAAGGCAAGAGAGATACTCACACAAATTTTGAAAGAAGAAGACCGGATACTTGAGAGCCCTGCACCCACGATTGCCGTGTCAGAACTGGGAAACAGCAGTGTCGATTTTGTTGTCAGACCCTGGGTCAAAACCCCTGACCACTGGCCGGTCTATTTTGCCCTTCTTGAAAAAATCAAACTGACCTTTGATGCACAGGGTATTTCCATTCCCTATCCCCAGACAGATGTGCATCTGTACACAGAAAAATCTGCTGCTGAAAGCTGATGCCCCATGCCTGATACCCTGCCCATGAAATCACATATGCCATGAAAAAACAGTTGACCCGCAACCCCATGTACATCTACCTGCTGGTGCTCACCATAACGGTTTCCGGGGGCCTGCACATATGGCAGACTCTTTTTGATAATTTTGCCGTGACCGTGGTGCATCTGGAGGGGCACCATGTGGGGATGATCCAGTCCATCCGGGAGATCCCCGGATTTCTGGCCCTGCTGGTGGTGTATGTACTGTTTGTCATCAGAGAACACAGGCTGTCTGCACTGTCGGTTCTGATTCTGGGAATTGGCCTTGCTGCCACAGGGCTGTTTCCTACCTTTTACGGACTGATTTTCACCACCCTTGTGATGAGCTTCGGGTTCCACTATTTTGAAACCACTTACCAGTCCCTGGGGCTGCAGTATTTTGAAAAAAATGTCGCCCCGGTTGTCTTTGGAAAGCTGCGCTCCTATGCTGCCTTGAGCAGTATGGGTGCAGGGATTCTGGTTTTTGCTCTGGCCCCATTTTTATCCTTTACGCGGCTGTACCTCTTATTTGGCGCAATTGTGGCAGGCGTCGGGCTGTGGGCGTTTTCAAGAAAACCAGCATCAGAGGATATCGTTCCCCAGCACAAAAAAATGATCTTTAAAAAATGCTACTGGCTCTATTATATGATGACCTTCATGGCCGGGGCAAGACGGCAGATATTTATGGCGTTTGCCGTGTTTCTGCTTGTGAAGAAGTTCGAATATTCAGTACAGGCCATTGCTGTTCTTTTTTTCATAAACAACACAGTAAACTATTTTCTCAGCCCTTTCATCGGAAAATGTATTGTACGGTTTGGAGAAAGAAAGGTTTTGAGCCTGGAGTATGTAGCCCTTGTCATTATTTTTGTTTCCTATGCCCTGGTGGAATCACGGATGGTGGCCGGATTTCTGTATATTCTGGACCATATCTTTTTCAACTTTGCCATTGCCATCAACACCTTTTTTCAAAAGATTGCCGACCCCAGGGACATTGCCCCGAGCATGGCCATGGGATTTACCATCAACCATATTGCCGCCGTGGTGCTCCCGGCCATCGGCGGGCTGCTCTGGATCGTGGATTACCGGATACCGTTCATAGCCGGTGCAGGATTAAGCATTGTCTCTTTGCTGCTGGTGCAGTGCATCACCGGACAGCTTGCAGCGGCAGACAGCAGAAATGCTGCTGCCTTCCCTACCACCATGCGCTGAAATAGATCACGGCAACATACCGCAGCCCTTTGCCGATGGCCACCAAAGGGAGAAACACCCCCAGACGGATTTTCATTATTCCGGCCACCAGGGTGAGGGGATCTCCGCCAATGGGCAGCCAGGCCATCAAAAGGGTCCAGTAGCCATAGCGCTGGAACCAGTACTGGCCCCGGG
>JAABSB010000044.1 GCA_011390615.1 Desulfotignum sp.
GCTGCGCCATATCACGGGTGCACAAAAGCCGGAGTTGAAAATCATTGACAACACCCTGTGCGTGGTGGGGGGAGACCCGGCAGCTGATGTCCCGAAACCACAGCCCCAGACCACCCGGGTGCCGGCCATGCCTGCACCTGCCGCAGCAATACCTTCAACCGCAGGGTCCATGCCCCGATCTTCAACTGTTGCCAAAACCGCACCGGCACCTGCTGCAGCCCCTGCCGGCCGGCAGGTACCAGCAGCAGCCACGGACCGGTCAGGCAGGGCAGCATCCAATGCCGGACAGGACAGCGCCGTTGCAGCAGAAAAGATCAAACAGGTGATTGCGGCCCAGACCGGATATACCCCGGACATGCTGGAGAACGACCTGGACCTGGAAGCAGACCTGGGCATTGATACTGTGAAGCAGGTGGAGATCTTCGGCAAGATCGCTACGGAGTTCGGATTTCCCGTGCCTGATGATCTCAAGCTGCGGGATCTGAACACCATTGACAAGCTGGCCGAATATGTGGCGGCCCGTTCCGCTCCTGCATCCGGTGCCGCCCTGGCCGGGGCCGGTATTACCGCACCCCCTGTATCCAGCGCTGATGAGTCATCTGCATCATCAGACCAGGTATCTGCCCGGCCGGCAGCCGCCCACACCATGGATTCTGGTGAACGAATTGTTACCCCGGAGGTGCCTGCTGATCAGGTATCATCTACGGTCAAGGATGTCATAGCAGCCCAGACCGGGTATACCCCGGACATGCTGGATGATGACCTGGACCTGGAAGCCGACCTGGGCATTGACACGGTGAAACAGGTGGAGATTTTCGGCAAAGTGGCCACCCAGTTCGGTTTTGCCGTGCCTGATGATCTGCGGCTGCGGGATCTGAACACCATTGCCAGACTGGCCGCCTATGTGGCCGCCCGAACCGCCGGGGCAGGAGAGGGATCCACTGCTGCCGGCACCGATACCCAAACCGTCGTTGATTCCCAGACTGTCACCGATACAGGGACGAAGGCCGGTATGGGCGGACCTGCTGATGCCGCCGATGGCAACGATATCCCGATGCCGGCTGCAGCCCATACCATGGATTCCGGGGAGCGGGTGGTAACTCGGTCTTTGAGCGGGGGTGAAGACACCGCTGCAGTGGTCAAGGATGTGATCGCCCGCCAGACCGGATACACCCCGGATATGCTGGCAGATGAACTGGACCTGGAAGCGGACTTAGGTATTGACACGGTAAAGCAGGTGGAGATCTTCGGCAAGGTGGCAGGCCATTTCGGTTTTGCCGTGCCTGATGACCTGCGGCTGCGGGACCTGAACACCATTGAAAAACTCACCGCCTATATCCAGGCCCGTGTGCCGGCAGCCCCTGCGCCGGCAGATAACAGCATCCTGGCCACCGGAACATCAGCAGTGGTCCAGGCAAACAGGGCCGAACCTGAAACATCAGGGGTGGATAACCTGTTGCCAGACCCTGCATCCCCTATCAAGCGCCTGGTGGTGCGGGTAAATGAAGTAGACATGCCGGCTCCGGGCAGGCCGGATTTTTCCGGCCATAAATTGTTGGTCTCCCTGGACAGCCACGGGTTTGCCGAGGCTGTGATGGAGCGGATACGATCTGCCGGAGGAGAAGTGATCACCCTGGGGGCAAATGGTGCGGATGTGACAGCTGATCTGTCTGATCTGGACGGGTTCCAGGCTGCCATTGAAACCTTTGCCAAGACAGATCCGCAGATCACAGGATTTATGCACCTTGCCCCGCTGGATGCATACTTTGGCCGCAAAAACACTGAGTTTGCGGCTGATGCGGATGTGAACACCACGGTCAAATCACCCTTTTTGCTGCTCAAAACCCTGTTTGACAAACTGGATGCCCCGGACACCCTCATCGGCACCATTGCATTCGACTCGGTGGTGTTTCCCTATATGGATGGCTGCGGTGAGATCCATCCGCTGTTCAGTGCCCTGAGCGGCATGTTCAAGACCGCCAACAAAGAGCTGGAAAACACCCGGGTCAAGGTGGTGGATTTTTCCTATAAATATCCTAAAAGGAGCCTGTCCCGTATTGCCGATCTGTTCCTTTCGGAACTGCTGTCAGATGATCCCCGGTGCGAGGTGGGGTATAAGAACAAAAAACGCTATGTGCTTTCCATGCACCCGGAAACCGCCCGCAACGATGCGCCCATTGTATCGGACGGCGACACATTGCTTGTGACCGGCGGGGCCGGCGGCATCACCTATGAGATTTTAAAACAGGTGGTGGCCGCCTACAGGGTCAACCTGGTGATCTTGGATATCAATGATATCTATGCCACAGATCCTGCGCTGCTGAAACCGACTGCAACCGAAGCAGACCTGATGGCCATGCTGCGGAACCAGATGCCAGGGGAAAAGCCGGTGGCGGTGAAACAGGCCCTGGACCGTTTGATGCGGGTCAGACAATCCATTGCCAATATTGAGTATCTTAAATCCCAGGGGGTTTCTGTGACCTATCACTGCACCGATGTCACCGATTTCCAGGCGGTGAAAAAGGCGGTGGACGCCTGTGACCGCATCGACGGCATCTTCCATGCCGCAGGCATGGAGATGAGTCAGTTCATCCCCAAAAAGGAGCGGAAAGCCTTCGAGCTGGTGGTGGATGTCAAGGTCAAGGGTATGCGCAACCTGCTGGCTGCCGCAGAAGACAGGGAGTACCGGTATTTTTTCACCTTTTCATCTGTCACGGCCCGGTTCGGCAACCAGGGCCAGGTGGATTACACCGCTGCCAACGATTTCTTAGGCAAAACCCTGTTCAGAGAAAAACAGCTGCATCCGGAGAAAACCTATAAAGTCTATGCCTGGACCGCCTGGGGCGGGGTGGGCATGGCCACCAATCCCACCGTGAAAAAGGTGCTGGAAGACCGGGGCATCCAGTTTCTGCCCATGGACCAGGGCGTGAAGTTCTTCATGGCAGACCTGCTGGATAAAACCGAGTCTGAAATGGTGTTTTCCGGCCTGGATTATGGTTTTGACATCGACGGGTTGCTGGGCAAACCTCAGGTTCAGGCCTTTCCCTTTCTCGGAGAGGTGACGCACCAGGCGGAGGACACCGCCGTCTGGACCCGGGTGCTGGATCTTTCGCATGATCTGTTCCTCCATGACCATACCATGGGGGATGTGCCCCTGTTTTTGGGCTCCACCGGCATTGAGGCCATGGCCGAGGCTGCCGCAGCCCTGGCCGGGGAGGGATCAATGGTCACGGGACTGTCTGATTTTTCTATTCCCTACGGCATCAAGCTGCTCAAGGGCCGGCCCAAGGAGATCATCATCTCCAGTACCCGGCAGGCAGGCGGTGCATATGCCTGTGATATCACCTCGGTGTTCAAAACCCCGGACGGCAGGGTGACGGGAGATCCCAAACTGCATTACCAGGGACAGTTTTTTCTGGAAAAGGAACGGCCGGCACGGGAAACCATCGATCTGCCCGCGTTTCATACCGTGTCCTGGGAAGGGGATATTGCTGATCTGGTGTACCATCCCGGACGGCTGTTCATGTTCGGGCTGTTTGAGACCATCACGGACATCAACTCCTTTGACGGCAAAACCCTGGTCACCACGGTGGCGGACAGATCCACAGCCCCGTTCTTCAAGGGAGAGACCGATCCGAAGTTCCAGGCAGCCCCGGTGCTGGTGGATGCCATGTTCCAGACCGGGGGGCTTCTGGAGTTTCTCACCACCTCCCGCACGGTGCTGCCCTTCCGCATCGCGTCCATGTCTTTTTTTGCGCCGGTGGAAAAAAATACCGACTATCTGTGCATTACGGAAAAAAAGGCATCAGGAAAGGAAACCAATACCTATGATCTCACCCTGGCAGATGATGCCGGCAAGGTGTTTATAAGGGTCACGGGCTTTGAAATGGTCAAACTCAACCGCCTGGCTCCCGAAGACCGGATTGCCGGCAGGGTGACCTTTACCGAAACTGTGGCTTAGCCGGAACGGAGTCCAACAGTCCAGCCGGCAGCCTGACAGCATCAGGCTGCCGGCTGGACAAATCAAAATTTTAGCGCCGATCCCGGATGATCTTTCCTTCGGCCACGACCGCCAGTGGATACGCCCCTAAATGAAACGGGTCTCTGTCCCAGACAACAAGGCTGGCCAGCCGGCCCGGGGCTGCCGTTCCCAGGCAGTGGTCGATGCCCAGAATCCGGGCGTTCCTGTGGGTGACCAGGCCGATGGCCTCGGCCGGTGCCATGCCCTGGATCAGAAAATATTTGAGGCTGTCTCGCAGATGGTGGGCCAGGATGACAGGATGGTCACTCATCAGGCCGTATTCGGCCCGGGATGCCATGAGCAGGGCTGTGTGCCGCCAGTTTGCGTTTTTCAGCTCCACTTTGCTGTCCAGGGCCCCAAGGGGGCCGTACACCACGGGAATGCCGTTGTCTGCCAGTGCATTGAAAATAGCGGTGTGGTGAATGTCCAGGGCATGCTCCGCCGTGACATTCAGGTGGAACCTTTTCTTCAGGTCAATGAGAAATAAAGCGTCATCCTCTTTGTGTAGATGCACCTTCAGGGTCTTTTTGCCGGTGAACAGGCGGAACACTTCCCATTGCTCTTCAGACAGGGCCAGATCGTATTCCCGCTGGGCCCAGGCAATCCCTTTTCCGGGATTGTCCGGCCGGGACAGTGCATGCAGGGCTTTTTCCTTTTTGATGCGGGCCTGTTCCTCTTTTCGGAGGATATCGGACAAAAATTCCATCACCATGGCAGCCGCACCCATGCGGGTGCAGGGCCGCTGCCCTTTCCAGTGGGTGGACATGCGGGGATTGTACCCCAGGGCTGCCTTGAATCCGTAATCTTTGACAAGGGCATCGGCCCGGTTCCCGGCAAAATTTTTAATGACCACGGCCCTGCCGCCGATGATATTGCCTGATCCGGGTATCACACAGGAATAGAGTACCCCGAAGTCAACGGCCTCGGCAAATGCCCGGTCATCAAAATAGATGCTGTCCAGGGGATCGTGCAGCGGTGCAAACGGGGTGCGGTGCTCATCGGTTTCGGTTTCACCGGCCGGTTCCCCCTGCCGCTCCATGCCGATGTGGGAGTGGGGATCGATAAAGGCCGGCGTGACGATGCCTCTGATCCCGGACGGATAAGTTTTTGGTGTTATATCAATGATATGGCGGTCTTCCACCACCACGGTCACGTCTGTCTGCAGGGTCCTGCCGTCATACAGCTGGTCCGCACGGATAATGAGGGAGTTTTTTTCCATGGTCCGGTCCTGTCATCTCAATGTGTCAATCTGTCGAAATCTGATTTGTCCATCAGATACCATTATTTATCCAGATACCCTGATTTACAAGGGAATGCAAGACAGAGAACATTGCTTGCAAAATCAGGAAAAATGGCGTATAGGATCTTTTTCGGTCAGGATGTTGCTTGCCAGGAGATTCCATGTATATCCCGCTGCATTACCAGGTGTCTGAATATGATTGTGTGCCTACCGCATTAATCAATGCGGTGAGCTATCTGTTCAAAAGAAAAGAGATCCCGCCCATGGTCATCCGCCATATTTATCTGTACTGCCTGGATACCGTGGGCCGCAATGCCCGGTTCGGTATTGGCGGAACCAGTAAATACGCGGCCCGACTGGTGGGAAACTGGCTGGATTCATATAAGATCAAACAGTTTTCCGTCCGGACAAGGTTTCTGGAAAAAGAGGCGGTCCGTCTGGACAAAGACGGGCAGATTCAGGCATGTCTGGATGGTGGCGGCGTGGTCCTGTGCAATATCCTGCTCACCAAAAAAGAAGCGCACTATATCATGGTTACAAAAATGGCGGATGGGTGGGTGTATGGGTTTGATTCCTACCGCAGAACCGCGGTGCGGGGGATGAAAGGCAATGTCCGCATCCTGGACTCGGCAGACGGCCGGTCCCCCAATCTGAAAATAAAACAGGAATGGCTGGATCAGTCCGACTGCAAACGGTTCTGCCTGGGCCCGGTGGCCCAGCGGGAAGCCCTGCTTGTGCGGCGCCTGTTCTGATAGATCCCAGGGGGGTAAAAATCCAGGGCCATTGATCCAAAAAACCAGCAGGATATGCCTGTCCATGGCAACTGAGATAATTGGTGGCCGCTCATCGTAAAAAAGATCGCACAGAAACCTGTTTAACCGGTGTTCTCACCGGCAGCACGGGGAATGCTTCGGCAGATCTGCGGGTGAGTGCTGCCAGGATGCGGTTGACAACGGGACCGCAGGTGCGGCCCTGGCAGAGCCCCATGCCGCACCGTAGGACTTTTTTGAGCATGGCAGGGGTGTCATATCCTTTTTCTACAGCGGTTTTGATTTCCCCCATGGTGATATGTTCACACCGGCAGATGAGGACCGTATCCGGGATGGCGCAGAAAACTGCATCCGGCACCCTGTGGAGCCGGTTGAACCAGGTGCTGAAGGACAGGCTTTGTTTTCTTTGCCGCTGCAGAGCCGCCATGCGGTGCACATCCACATTTCGGCCCAGTTTTTTGAGAATGCCCAGCGCAGCCAGTTCTCCCTCGATCATGGAAATGGATGCCCCGGCAATGCCGGTAATTTCGCCGGCGGCAAATATGCCGGGGATACTGGTTTCAAAGTCATGGGTCACCGCCACCACCCACCCGCCCAGATCCGGGTCATGTGTGAGGCTGCATCCGGCCTGCATGGGCAGTTCTAGGTTGGGAACAAATCCCCACCCCGTGGCAAGACACCCGGTTTTGTATGTTTTGCCGGTGCCCCCAATAATACGGCCCAGAGAATCCACCCGGGCAGCAACCACTTTTTCCAGCTCCCGTGATCCCTGTGCCGCCACAACCATGGTCCGGTAGCGGCAGGGCACACCTGCCAGAAAAATTCCGGTCAGGTTCCGGACGCCTTCCAGAATTTTGGCCCCCTGGCGAAATCCATGGACCAGCAGGCGGCATGTGTCCGCCCGTTTCCCAAAATCCAGTATGGCGGTGGGCATACCTTTGTTTTTCAGGAACAGCCCTGCCACCGCTGTCAGAAACGGGCCCATTCCCGCCACCACCATGTACTGTCCCGGCAGGACCCCGGCCCCTTTCATCAGGGTCTGGACCCCGCCTGCTGCCATGACACCGGGCAGGGTCCATCCAGGGAACGGCACAAAGGTTTCCCTGGCCCCGGTGGCAGCGAGCACCATCTGGGGCCGGATACCGATGATCTCTTTTCTGTCTTTTTCCGCCAGGATCTCCAGGTCTTTGTCAATGCCCATCACCTGGGTGTGGTTCAGAATTGTGACAGAGGGTGTTGCGGTTTTATCCACCAGCCGGGGTCTGCTGCGAAAAATTTTGTGGATGCCGGATGCATTGCCGGGCCAGGGCAAAGATCTGAGCACCTGGCCCCCCAGGTATCGGTTCTCATCCAGAACCAGAACATCCAGTTTCTGATCCGCCAGGGTTGCTGCTGCAGCCAGGCCGCAGACCCCGCCGCCCACAATGGCCACATCACATCTTTTTTTGAAAATCATGGCAGATCCTTTTCGGTTTCAATTACCATACCCGCTCTGACCTGTGCCATGCAGGCCCGGCGGCCGGGCCTGCCGTCTATGGAGACCCGGCACTGGTAGCACACCCCCATGCCGCACAGGGCCCCCCGGCCTTTCCCATGGGGGTCAACGCCCAGGGTTTTTATGCCTGCGGCCATCAATGCAGCCAGCACGGTTTCCCCCTTAAAGGCGGTGATTTCCCGGCCGTTGAAAAAAAACTGTATCCTGGATCCCCGGACAATTCCGGGAATGCGCAGATTCCGGGTCATGATACCGTTCCTCTGAAAAACCGTTCAAGGTGGAACGGGGTCAGGCTGATGCCCGGTGTTGTGCCGGTGATCAGTTCGGCAATGATCTGACCCGTGACAGGGGACAGGGCAATGCCGTCTCCTTCATGCCCGGCCGCCATGATAAATCCAGGCCGTGAGGAAACATGGCCCAGGATGGGAAGGCCGTCCGGGGTAAAGGGGCGCAGTCCGGCAAATGTCCGGATCAGGCGGGCATTTGCCAGGCCTGGGATCACGGCCTGCGTCCGTGACAGAATTTTTTTTGCGGCGGTCAGGGAGGCGGTGGTGTCGAATCCTGCAAATTCCCGGGTGGTGCCCAGCAGAAAATTGCCCCGGGCTGTCTGTTCAATGGAGATTCCCATGCTACCGGTTCCGGCAATGTCCGGATCATATTTGGCTGCCACATACCCGGCGGAGATCAGGCACCGGGAAAGGAGCGGGGGCATGGGACCTGTCACAAGTATCTGGCCCCGCCGGGGCGTGATGGGGATTTCCAGGCCAACCATTTTTCCGATTTCCGGTGCATGCACACCTGCAGCATTGACAATGGTTCTTGTTTCAATGATGCTGCGGGGGGTGTCGATGGCATATACCCCGCGGGGGGTAATGCGGATGTCCATGACCGGGGTGCGGGAAAGCACCTTTGCCCCGTGCCGCCGCGCTGCATCCAGAAAAGCCAGGGTCAGGTAAATGGGGTTGACCTGGGCATCCAGGGGGCAGAAGGTGGCAGCGAAGATATCTGTGGAAAGACAGGGTTCCAGGTCCCTTGCCTGCCGGGCATCCAGAAGCGAGACCCCCAGACCGGCCCGGTTCTGTTCCTGTATAAACCGTGTGACGGCGGCCAGCTCTGCCGCACTGGTCACAGCCATGATGCCGCCCCTGCACCGCAGTTCAATCTCTGCATCCAGTTCCCGGGCCAGGTTGTCGAACCGGTGCCTGCCTGCCATGGCCATAGCCAGATGCACCCCCGGTTTTTTGGACTGCAGAAACACCATGCCGTCACAGGCCCCGGATGTGCCGGAGCAGGGATCTGACTTGTCCAGCACCAGGACATCCACCTTTTTTTCAGACAAATGCCAGGCCACGGATGCACCGATAATGCCGGCACTGATAACCACCACATCAGCATGGGAGGACAAGGACAGACACCTCCTCGTATCCGGAAACCAGCAGGATCTGCATATCCATCACGTTGGTGCGGGTGGGCCCGGTGACCAGCAGATCTTCCACCTGCCGGGCCATGGCTGCCGATGCCTTGCAGGCCCCGGCCACATAGATATACCGGATCTGATCCAGGTCCAGGGCAACATTCCCTGCATGCAGCAGGCTGCCGGAAATGTGTAAATGCCTTGTCACACAAGCCTCGGGTTCTACCGCCCGGAGACCTGCATCCAATATGGCCCTGGCCGCCTGTTTCAGTATCATTGGATCCCCCTGTCGGATCTGTTTTTTACAAGGCTTTTTCATTTGTCCATTTTACCATAATGGAACCTTGCGGTTCCGTCAATTGCCATGACATGTTTTCCGGCAGATGATTCACTGCAGGCAATCATACAGACCACCGGCTTCATACCCGTTACACGGCCTGTTCCGGATTTGCCGGCTGCTACGCCGGGGACCTTGCCCGTGAAGAGATCCAGTTTCTGCCCGCATTGACCCGGGGAGAACTGACGGCGTTGCGGGGCCTGGGCTGCACCGCCCTGGAAAAGACTGCCAGGGTATTGGAAAACATGGCAGATGGCGGTGAGCAAGGTCCTTTGGTCATGAACCTCCGCCTTTCCCCGGGACGGCAAAAGAAACTGGCAGGATGGTGCCATGCCATTTTAACCAACCGCATCGGGCTTCACGAAAAAAGGAACCACCTGTTTCCGGTCAACCTTTCCCGGATTTTTTTCATCCATGTGGAAACAGAGCGCCTGGGCGGGCAGCCCCGGATCCTCGGATGGCAGGTGTGGGAGCCTGTTACCCGACAGGTGGTGGAATCCCGGGTATGGACCATGGAGAGCGAAGGAGAAAGATGCCGGGTGCGGCCTCTTTTTACACCCTTGGCCATGTGTTTGGATGCAAACAGTCTCTGAGGCCTCCTATGACCCTGTTCCACCAGAGCGGCAGCGCTGCAGGGGACCCGGCGGCCCGGGAGGTGAAACAGGGTCTTGCTGTCATGGCAGATAATTTTGAAAAAGCGGTGTTGCGCCTGGAAAGCCAGTGGGTCCGGGAATGGCCGAACAAAGATCGGACAGATAAACAGGCCCTGCCCTATATTACCTTTATCCAGGAAGAGAAACGGCTGAAAGATACGGATATCCAAATGCTCCAGGAGCAGCCCCTAACATAACGGATGCAGCGGTTCCGATCCCTGGGATACCTGAAATTCGACTCTACCCGCCTGGATCACAACGGGCGGTTTCTGCATATCTTTACATTGTCTGCGCAAACCCTTCCAGCCAGGTTCCGCCAGGGGGATTTTCCCAAACTGGTGCCCCACGGTATGGCCGATATCCAGGGGGGATTTCCCGTCATTATGGCGGAATATGAAATGGAGGTCGGAGAGGTTGGGCTCCTTTCCCGTTCCGGCAGGCTGAGATGCAACAAAGAACTGTTCTATTCCCTTGAAGAGGATATGGATGACTGGAACCTGGAAAAGATGGACCATGCCGCCACTGCCCTGTTTTCAGATGAAAAATATTGCCATGTCCGGCACCTGCTGACAGGCAATGCCCTTCACACGCAGCCGGTATCATCCTTTGACTGGGTGAAACGATGGCTAGCCCGGGATGACCAAGAGATGAACCCTGCCCAGCAGCAGGCCCTGATGCTGCCGTTTCAATACCAGACCGGCCTGATACAGGGACCGCCCGGCACCGGGAAAACCCATCTTTTGGGGTGGATCATCATCTCCTTGATACTTGAGGCCCATAATGCCGGAAGACCGCTTCTTATCGGGGTCAGTGCCCTGACCCACCAGGCCATTGACACGGTTTTGAAAAAGGTGCTACTTCTGGCCGACCAGTACCTGCCAGAGATTTTTCCGGGCCAATTTGTCAATGTGGGGAAAACAGGTCCCCTGAAACCAACCCGTCAGCCCCTGGCGAAGAAAAGGAACGCGCCGGGGGCCGGCCTGCCCCGGCTGTGGAACATGTCAAGGATGCCAGTGATCCTCCGGCCCGGCCCTGGCTGATCCTGGGCGCCACCGGGTACGGGTTTTATTCGCTTGTGAACTACTCGCCCCTAAAGGGGCAGAGCTTCGGGGGTTAAGCGGCATTTGCCAACCCCGTCTTTTTTGACGTTTCTTTGCCATGGGCGCATTTTGCTTTTGCTCCATGCGGCTTACCGTTGGCTCCACGCCCTTTATCCAAAAGGACTCCCCTTTTGGACAACTCCGTTCCAGAGTCTAAAATCAGGTTGATTGCTCGTTTCTTTATCACCTTTGCGGCGTTATTATCCGCATTATCAGTATTCCCGCAGATTGAGCACAAGAACAGTTCCTGGCTCTGTCTGTTATCGGGGTGAATGTGGCCGCAAACAGCACATTCCTGAGAGGTGTATGGGGCCGGGACTCTATACGTAATTTTCCCGGCTCGGTAAGCCTTATACTTTGTAAATGCTTCCAACTTATGCCAGGCTTTATCCAGGATAGACCGGTTCAGGCCGGATTTGGCCCTGATGTTCCGGCCCGGGCTCTCCATGGTGCCTTTGGCCGATTTGGTCGCATTCTTTGTTCTTAAATCCTCGAACACATAAACCCTGGCATCCGGCTTATCCACCAGCTTCCGGCTGGTTTGATGGCAGAAATCGTGCCGGATATTACCTATTTTTTCATGAGCCCGGGCCAGTTTCTGCTTAGTCCATTCTCTTTGGTTGGATCCTTTTTTCTGTCTGGCCAGCCGGCGCTGAAGCCGTTTCAGGTATTTCTCTTTACCCACTTTGTTCTTTTTCTGCCCAGGGGTAAAGTCAAAAAAATCCTCACCTGCCTGGACCGGACGGACCACCCACCGGTCAATGCCCATAACGATCTGTTCCAGTTCTTTTTTCGGGCATTGAGACAAAACCTTCAGGTATGCTTTTTGATCCATCAAATCTGACTCATCCACTCCATCATCAAAAGCCAATGACACGGAATACCGCCCGTTTTTCTTTTTGATATAAATGGATTTGGGCTCTTCGAATTTACGATGAGTTTTGAAACAAAGGTGCCCGATGTTTTTGCGCTTGGTGCCAATAAACAACCGGATCACACCGTCATTACACTTCTCAAACCGGAACAGTTCCCGGGTAAGATGGATACTGCCACCGTCACGTTTCTTTTTAACCCGGGGTTTGCCACATAACCCTTTAAAAAATTGCTGGTAGGTTTGATACCAGTTAACAGCAGAGTTCCGCAGGATCTGGCTGGGACATTTGAACAGCCAGGGGGATATTCCCTTATCCTTGTACTGGGCAAAGGATTGATCCACCGGGGCATAGGTGTTCACGGGCATATACTTCCGGGCAAAAGCCGTCAGGTACTTATCTTCCTGACACTTTGCATTCCAGATGGTCCGGGCACATCCCATCCACTGACTCAGAACCAGCTTCTGATCTTCCGTAGGGTGCGCCTGCAGTTTAATACCCATTAACATTTTTGTATTTTTCCTTGAAATTTATCCTGTAATATTCTGTACCACATTTACCAAAAGGATCAAATATATGGATAAAAAATATGAATGGAGAACAGGAAGAAGTTGTATTTATGATATCAATCTGCATCTTATCTTTGTAACAAAATACCGGCGTGATGTTTTTACCAAAGATATGCTTTCCAGGTTGAAAGACCTTTTTGCCGAAACCTGTGATCAGATGGGTTGTACCCTGCATGAGTTTAACGGGGAAGACGATCATGTCCATCTGTTACTTTCGTTCCCACCCAAGCTTGCCATCTCTAACCTGGTGGGAAAGTTGAAAGGTAAATCTGCTTATTTTCTTTGCCAAGAATACTGGGAGCAACTCAAAGATAAATTGTGGGGTAAACACCTCTGGTCTCCTAGTTATTGTGCTGTTTCCTGCGGCGGTACTTCTTTGGATATCATCAAGCAATATATCCAGAACCAACGAAAACCACCCTCTGACAAAAGTATCAAAAAGTCTAAAGCATTAACTGGTCGAAAGAGAACTCGCTATACCCGCCCTTGAAAGAGCGGGATTGCGCTTCGTCAATTGTTCAATATCAAAAATGAAGGCACCGTGACCGCGAATCCAAAATGGTTCTGCAGGTTCCCCATAATGCGGAACAGACTGATGCCGAGCAGACAGGAGATCGGAATCACCAGAAAATAGGCGGGCAGGCTCTGGACCCTGGCCTGTCCGTGAATCACGCTGATGATCTTCACAGTGAACACAAACAGGCCGATACAGATTGAAAAAAAGGAGCCAAATGCCGCGACCGAGGCAATTGCAGCATCACCGGAGATAGCGGCAATGCCGGTACCTGTAAGGCTCACCAGGCCAAAGGCGAACACATCCAAGAGCCAGGGGAAATTCAATTCGTCCGGATCCACCGGCTGCACCATCCAGACATTGAGCACCTTGGCCTCCAGTGCCAGAAGCACCAGCAAAAGCATCATGAAATAAATCAGCGACGGAAGCATCAGTCCCTGAAGAATGCCTGAGAGACTTGGGACAAAAAAAGCCAGCGGTCCCCAGAGCACATTGGCGGTCATGGAGATGGAGGCAATGGGGCGCTTCCGGGTCATCTCATGGCACCGATCCAGATCGACCTGGCTCTTGACGAGGTGGTTCCGAAAAAAACAATCCTTGACATTTATTTGCCTGGCGCTTTTAATAGATGTATTGATAAAGGTGCTGGGGCATGAATAACCGGCCAAATCCCCATCTGGTAACCCCTCACCTCAACTGGCCCTATCGGGAAAAAACACCCCTGTATCAGGCCAAGGCTTCAGAACGTAACCAGATGTAACGGTTTGTACCGATAAGGAGAACCGTATGAAAGCCATTGAACAGTTAAAAAATGAGCACGAGGGAATAAAGATTGTGTTTCGCATTTTGAGAAAAATGTGTGATTCCCTCAAATCAGATCAAACCCTTGACACGGGCCATTTTGAAAGTATTCTCGAATTTTTCCAGATCTTTGTGGACAAATGCCACCACGGAAAAGAAGAAGATCTGCTGTTTCCGGCAATGATCCAGGCCGGCATCCCTGAGCAGGGCCCCATCGAGTCCATGCTCGCGGAACATATCACCGGCCGCGGCTATATCAAAACCATCAGCCAGACTTTTACCCGGTTCAAGTCAGGCGATACCGCCATGGCTGGGGCACTTGCCCATGCGTGTGAACAATATATTTTACTGATGCTCGATCACATCTATAAAGAAAACAACATCCTCTATCCCATGGGGGAGAGCCGTTTTTCACAAGACATCGATGAAAAACTGTACCAGGATTTTGAAACCCTTGAACAAGAAAGAATCGGCAAAGGCAAACATGAGGCATTTCACGAAATGATCAACCAGTTAAACGACATTTACATAGAATGAAAAGGAGAAAACCATGCATTTTGCAATCAAGAAACATATCAACTGGGTGGGAAAAATCGACTGGGAGCTGCGGCATTTTCACGGCCAGGAATACACCACACACAGAGGATCCAGCTATAACGCCTACCTGGTGAAAGATGAAAAAACCGTTCTCATCGATACGGTGTGGTTCCCGTTTTCACATGAATTTGTGGAAAACCTCAAAAAAGAGATGCCTTTAGACCAGATCGACTATATCATTGCCAACCATGCGGAACCCGATCATTCCGGGGCCCTGCCCGAACTGATGCAGTACATTCCCGACACCCCCATCTACTGTACCGCCAACGGCGCGAAATTTCTCAAAGGCCATTATCACCAGGACTGGAATTTTCAGGTGGTCAAAACCGGGGACAAACTCAATATCGGTTCCAAAGACCTGATCTTTATCGAAGCCCCGATGCTCCACTGGCCCGACAGCATGTTCAGCTATCTCACCGAAGACAACATCCTGTTCAGCAACGACGGATTCGGCCAGCACCTGGCCTCGGAGCTGATGTACAATGATCTGGTGGATCAGGGAGAACTGTTCCAGGAAGCTATTAAATATTACGCCAACATCCTGACCCCCTTCAGTGCCCAGGTCACCCGGAAAATAAAAGAGGTGGTGGACCTGAACGTGCCGGTGGACATGATCTGCCCCAGCCACGGGGTGATCTGGCGCAAAGACCCCATGCAGATTGTGGACACATATGTAAAATGGGCCGATGCCTATGCAGAAAACCAGATTACGCTTATTTATGACACCATGTGGGAGAGTACAAGGAAGATGGCTGAAACCATTGCCAAAGGCATCCTTTCAGCTGACAGCAGCATCACCGTCAAACTGTTCAATGTCTCCACATCCGACAAGAACGATGTCATCACTGAAATCTTCAAGTCCAAAGCGGTTCTGGCCGGATCTCCCACCGTGAACAAGGGTATTTTGTCTTCTCTGGCCGGGTTGTTTGAAGAGGTGATCGGCCTGCGGTTCAAGGGCAAAAAAGCGGCAGCATTCGGATCATACGGATGGAGCGGTGAATCCGTGAAAATGATATCCGACAAACTTAAACAAGGTGGATTTGAACTGTTGAACGAAGGGCTGCGTGAAAAATGGAACCCTGACACCCAGGCGGTGGAAAACTGCTTCAATTTCGGGAAATCCATTGGAGAAGCCCTCAAAGAATGACACACCACCGGCAGGCATCCGATCCCCATCCCCCGGGGCTTCAGGAACAGATGATCCGTGTCAACACTATTTTATATTGTGAAAAATGGGCGGACACGGTGGCGTTTTACAAAACCGGACTTCAGCTGCCGGTGACAATGGCTCAGGACTGGTTTATGGAGTTCCGGCTCACAGACTCCACCTGCCTGAGCATTGCCGACGCCGACCAGACCACCAAAAATTCCAGCCAAGGACAGGGCCATCTCATCACGTTTCAGGTCCGTGATCTGGCAGAGACCCGGACCCTGCTGTGCGGTGCCGGCCTGGCTCCTACCCCCATTGAAATCCACCCATGGGGGGCAAAAGTGATGTATCTCAATGACCCTGAAAGCAACCTTCTTGAATTCTGGTCTGACTGAACACATGGCATATAAATCATAATCAAAACAAACATTTTTCAATTATGATATTGAATGCGCCATATCAATTTTATGCAAATTCTGCCAACCATTTGCTTTGTTTTCAGCTTCCCACATATCATATTTTTTGCAGATTGGCCCACAGATCAGGCGTGGCATCAAATGCTTTTGAAAGTCGTAAAGCCATGGCCGGGGTAACGCTTTTTTTTCATTTTCGATCGCTGAAACCGCTTTTCTTGAAACATTCAATATCTCATCCAATTTTGTAATAGTCAAACCTAACGGTTCCATGTAGTGTTTTCTCAAAATTCTTCCGGGGTGTGCAAATTTTTTATTTTTTTCAATCCCTTATGCTTGTATTATTTCATCACCAGATTCCTTGTATCGACTTCAGTTATTCAAAACCAGTCTGGCTGCCGGGGCGCTGACGTCCCTGGACCTGAAACTGATGCGGTTTGCAGGTCCGGAAGCCTCATCTGCAGGGCGCAAGCGGTGAAAAAATAACCCGGACCACCTGCTCACCCAACTGCACCGGGGCCACAAACCCAAGATGTTTTTGAACCCGGCTGATGCGGCGGAACGGAACATTGCTGCAGACGATCTGGTGGAGGTGTACAACAACCGGGGCAAAACCCGGGCCTGGGCCGTCATCGATCCGGGCTGCCGCCGGGGCACCCTGATATTTGAACAGGGGTGGTGGGCCAAATACCTCCAGGATGAGTCCTATAATTCCCCGACCAGTGCCTGGATCAAGCCGCTTCACGAAATCTATTTTGTACCGGGCAGCTGGGCAGAGGATTGATCGTAACCGACATGCACAATGCCTATTCGTGGGGGCTGTATGTATCAGCCCTGGCGTTTTTTGTGGGCAACGCTGCCGGCGGCCTGGTGCTCAGCTCCATGATCTATATGTTCGGGGTCACTTCCCTCAAGCCTTTTGCCCGGATCGGGGCCCTTTGCGCCTTCGCCAATGTCACAGCGGCCATGGTCATTGTACTGCCGGATCTGGGGCAGCCCTTCCGGGTTTTGAACCTGCTTTTGCACCCCCAGATCATGTCACCCCTGGTGTGGGATGTGATCGTGCTGAACCTGTATGCCGGCCTGTCTTTGATCTATCTGTATCTGCTCATGCTGCCGGATCTGACTGACCGCACCGGAATACTGAAAAAAATCGCCCTGCCCGTAAAGGACCCTGCCGGGTTTTCCGATACATGGGCCCGGAGGCTGGCCCCGTTTTCCCTGGTGGCGGCCGTGGGCATCCATGTGGTGACCGCCTGGATTTTTGCCACCCAGGGGGCCAGAGGCTGGTGGGACACCGCGGTGATGGCCCCGGATTTCGTGGCCGCGGCCCTGGCTTCCGGCACGGCCGTGGTGATGCTGGTGGCAGTGCTGTGTTACGGCACAGCTGAAAAATTCCAAAACGCCTTTCGCATCATGGCGATATTTATCGCCACCGCATTTTTCATCCACCTGTTTCTCATGTACAACGATTTTGTGATCCATGCCTGGTACGGCACTGATCATGCTAAAGAGACCCTGGCCATCACCCTGCAGGAATACGGCCTGGCCCACGCCTTTGAGGTACTGGCACCTTTGCTGGGGGTGGTGGTGCTGCTCAACCGGCATGTGCGCAAAACCGTTTCCGGCATCATTGGGGGCTGCCTTTTGATGATCGCCGGCATCTTTGTCCACCGGATCCTGCTCATGCCGGCCGCCTTCAACCAGATACCCTGACACTGGCGCCTTTGGGAAGCCAGAACACCCTTTGGCCCGTTCCCATTGCCTCGGGCCGGTACAATCCCCTGGCCGACACCTTTGTCACCCATCACAGCTATTTTTCCCACCTTAGTGGAGATCCTGATTTTTGCCGGGGTCCTCTCCTTTGTGTGTGCCCTCATACTGGTAGCCGTTCACAAGCTGCCAGTGGTAAAGGAGGGATAAAACCATGGGTCAGATATCCGAAGTTCAGTTTTCCGCAGAACCGGAAACCCTCATGGCCCTGTCCCGGCTGTTCACCTACCCGGAACAGTTGCCCGATGGCAGGCATCTGGCCGCCTGGACACCTGATTTTTTCGGCCGGGTCGCATCCTGGGATACAGACGGATTCTATGGGGACCTGGCCGGGATGTGTCAGATGATATTCTCCATTACAGGCCTTTGGCCTCTTCAGACAGCAGCTGTTCCTGGATACCGAAGGGATCTGTAAATTCCTGTTCCGGCCTGAAATTCAGTTTGGCCTGGCCCCGGTTTCTCAGTGTCTCTCCCAAATCCAGGGCTACTTCCAGGCCCGGATCCATGCCCGCGCCCGCCAGCAGCTGCCGCAGCAGGGCTTCACTCTTGCCGGCAAAGGCAATGGAGTCTCCGAGCACCCGGCCGGCTTCCGCCGCATTATGAAACCCCACTGAGTTTTCCGCATTGATGAATACAATGCGCAGAAATGCCTGCATGTAAAGGTCCTTGGCTTCCTGGTACACCGTATTGTCCACGGCCGCACCTTTTGCCCGGGCCTGGTGCAGGGTTTCAAACAGCCGTGCACAGGTGGCAGTGCCGTAACCGGCCCTGAGAATCAGGGAGGTTGTCCTGTCCTGGGTATGAAAAATCTGATCGGTCAGCCATTCTCTGGACTGGGTATGACACTGGGCACAGGCCCTGAGGTCCGCTTTCAACGGACTGGTGACATCATGGTCCGAGATTTTGTAGCTTCCGGACCGGGTATACGGCATATGGCAGTCGGCACAGGCCACACCGGCCTTGAAGTGCACGCTGCCCCGGGAGAACAACTCGAATTCCGGATGGCGGATGAACGGCATCTTGAATCCGGTGATCTCCTGGACCCATTCCAGCCGGAACTTGTCGGTCAGCAGCACATCGATGATGCCTTCAATGGAAATATCCCCCCATGTGCCGTTCCGCCAGGGCATGGTGACATCACCGGCCACCTTGTTATTTTTGTCTTTGGGCACGGAATAGGTAATATGGCACTGGGCGCAGGCCAGAATCCGCAGTTCCTGCCGGGACGGATCTTTTTTTCCGATCATTTCCAGCCCTTTTTCCAGATGGGCTTTTTTAAATATCAGCTCCATTGGATCCGGCAGATGACAGTCATAACAGGCCGGTCCCAGTTCCCGCAGCTTTTCGGGCAGCATGTCCAGAGCTTCCAGATAAGGCTTGCCCAGATAATCCAGGCCGTGGGTTTCGGTCATTTTTCTATGAAAGGGGGTTTTGCAGGCCAGACACACCCCGCCGGATGCCACCCGGGACGAATCGATCTCGATTTGGTCGATCACCGCATAAAAATGCCCCCTGGGTTCGTTATATTCAATGCCGAATCCCCATCCTTTATACAATACCCCGAGAAACGGGAATTCACTGAGTTTGTCATAAACGACTTCATCCGTGTCCCATCCCCTTTTGTACCGGCTTTTGTCCACCGGTTTCGGCTCTTTGGTCTTGAGCCAGGATTCATAGTGCAATGGGTAAGCATCCCCCCATTTTTCAGGGTCATATTCGTTTTCATCGATCTGGGCCGCCAGATAGGTCTCGGGTTTGGAATCACATCCTGCCAGCCACAGGCACACCACCAGCAGGCCCGTTAAAATCATCACAGCGTTTCTTACCATAGCAACAGAACTCCTTGGAAAAATCGGCTTGCCGGTGTCAATTGACAACCGCATTGAAAATGGCAGCCTTGTGGTTAATTCTTCTATGACAGGACCAGCATTCCTGGTCGTCGGTGGTTATCCGGGAAACAATGCCTTCATGACACCGGATACAATTCTGCTGAATGAATCCTTTGCCACGATCCGTGATCTCGATGGGAGTCTCGTAAATTCCCGTATGGAAGAACACCAGGTCTCTGGTACCATCGATGCCTTTCCACAGAAAATGGTTGGCGGCATTGTCATTGGGCAGATGGCAGTCAATGCATTGAATGGTCCGGTGCACCCCGGTCTTGAACCAGGTTTCATACTGGTCATTCATGACATGACAGGAATTACAAAACTGAGGGGTCGATGACCAGGCAATCAGTTTCGGTGCAGCTGCCCCCAGAAGAATACCGGCTCCCATGACAACCATCACAGCGATCAACAGCATTTTTTTTCGTGTCACCCGAAAAATCCTTATTTAGATGCAATGTTCATAAACAACTTGATCATTTCGTCAATCAAACCCAAATCTATGTAAACCCATTAATAACCAAGGGCGCCTTTTTTTGTCAAGTTTTTTCAAAAATGATTATTTTTCCTCCATTAACGCTGGAAATATCTTCATAACCAGGTTGACAAAACTTCGGTTTCCGTTCAGTATATTTCTTACAATTTTCTTATCGATAGACAAAATGGAGGTATTATGCAGACAACCATTTCCAGCAAGTACCAGGTGGTCATTCCAAAGCCTGTCAGGGAGCGGCTCCACTTGAAGCCGAAACAGAAATTGACGGTCATCGAGAAAGACGGCATGCTCATTCTGATTCCACACACATCCCTTGACTCGCTGCGGGGGATCGCAAAAGGCGTCGGCACGGAAGACTATCGTGAAAAAAAGGATCGGCCCCGATGATTATCGTTGACTCCTGCGGATGGCTGGAATGGTTTACCAACGGCAAACTGGCTGACAGGTATGAACGATATCTCGCCGACCAGAACAACATGGTTTTACCGGCAATCGTTTTGTACGAGGTCTATAAGATTCTGAAAAGAGAAGTGGGCGAAGAAAAGGCTCTGCTGGCCTGCGGATACATGAAACAGTCACCGGTCATTCCGGTGGATGAGATCCTGGCCTTGACAGCGGCAGATATCGCACTTCAGGAAAAACTGGCCATGGCGGATGCCCTTGTTGTGGCAACGGCCCATTTGAACAACTGCACTATCATTACGTCAGATGCGGATCTGAAAAATCAGTCCTGCGTGGAATATATCGTGAAATAGATGTCGGAACCGAAGAGTCAACTACCCCGGCCTGAAGGCCGGAGCTTGTAAAAGGCTCCATGGTTGACCAGGGAAATGTTCAAAGTTTAGTGGCAAAGACAAAAAAGGAGAACATTAAAAGTTGCATAGAGAGCTAAAGACCAACGGCGGGATGCTTCCTCAGTCCCGTCCTCTTGAAGCCCGGGTTGC
>JAABSB010000045.1 GCA_011390615.1 Desulfotignum sp.
CTGCCGCACAGACTGAACAATGCCGATGAATTTAAACAACAGGCCCCCCACAAAAATAATGGCCGATATCCAGACCATGGGCCCCATGATAAAGGCGATAAAGCTGTTCATTGCATACTCCTTTGAAAAAATTTTTCTGCTGATACCAGGATATTTTTACACACGGAAGATCTGCCGTTTATACACCCCGTTTTCAATGGCCTTGAGCATCACCTGTGATCCGTCCGGACTGATGACCGGATCCGCTATAAAGCGGAACCCGGAAGCTGTCACCCGGTTGTTGACCATTAGTTGGCAGGTGCCGTTTTTTTCCATGATCACTGCCACCACACTGCCGTCTTTGCTGATGCTGGGAACAAAGACTTTGTCCGCCCCCATCTGCCAGGGGGTCTGGTTGACCGCCAGATCCCATACGCCCTTGTTTTTATACACCGCTGTCAGGCAGGACCCGTCCCGGGAAAAATGGATATCAGACACCATGGTATCCCAGGAGTGCGGCCATACCCTGTCATTCACCGCCACGCTCCAGCGGCCGTAAGGGGTGGACACAATGGCTGCAATATCATCCCCTGCCGGGGAAACCGCAAGATGCCACAGCTGGTCATAGGCAGTGGCCCAAAAAGGGGCGTTGTTTTTATACAACTGCCATTTCCCATTGATGCGCACCGGTGCCACCAGGGTTTTCTCATCAAGAAACGCCGGTTTCCATGCAGATTCAAACCGGTTGTCCCAGATGGTATCATTCTGGAAAATGGTATAGGCTTCTCTGTCCACACGCACGGTACAGGCAATATTTTGCGCACCAGCATCAAAACTGATATCCCAGGCATTCAAAAATCTTGGGCCTTGTGCCTCACCGTTGCGGGCAACACAGAAAATTCCTTTTTTAAAGGCATCCACATCTGCTGCAGCCATGGATTCCATCTGGACCACGGCCGCGGATGTACCATTGGGCGCCATTACCGAACCAGTCAAATTTTCATACCGGTTCTCCCAGGGAACATCATTTACAATGACCCCGTATTCAGAATCGGTCTGAAATGCAGCCCCGAGAAAATCACCTTCCGGGCTGACCTTCATATCCCAGATAAAATCAGACCAGTTGGACCATTGTGTGCCGTTCACATTCATGGTCCATTCTTCGTCCTTGGCCACGAATGCGGCAAATGCATTGTCTGAAAAAGGGGTAAGGCACCATACCTTTTCATATTCATCTTCCCAGATCTCCCCGTTCACACAGACATTAAAAGCCATTTCATCCAGGTTCACAATGGCTGCAATGCGCTCCCCATCCCTGCTCACCTGGGGAGCCTGAACCCAGTTAAAGCGGGATTCCCATTCTTTAACCGGAACTTCTTTCAATTCTGTGTGCCAGTCCCATGATGTTTTTTCTTCCATATTTCTCTCCGCATTCTTACATGGTTTTGTATGCTTGCACTCTTTTATGGTTATTGTATTCTATGTTCAGGGTGTTTTATAACAGGTCAGTTCATCAATAATGGTATCCAGAGACGCTACGGTCAAGGGTTTTTCAATGAATCTGTCAATACCGGCTTTTTGGATTTCACAATGCAGATCATCACTGATAAGGGTGGCCATAAGTACCCGAAACACCCCGGAACAGTGCTTTTCCACCTGATTTAAAAACTGAATGCCATCCATATCCGGCAGAAAATAATCACATACCACCACATCTATTTTTTGGTATTTCAGGGAATTGAGCCCTTCTTCTCCTGATTTGAATATCAGAAAATGTGTGTGGCCATTGTCAAAAAAAAGTTTTAAAGAATCCCTGACAAGCGGATCATTATCCACAAACATGATCTGGGGTGATGAAGCCCTGGGTTTTTTCATACGGCCTTTGCAAACCCCGCTGTAAATAAAAATTGACACCTGTTCTCTACTCTAATGCATAGAGCAGAAACCATGCCAAACAAAGGCTGCAAAAAAAATACCCGTAAAAACAGGCAGTTATTTTGTAATCCCAGACAAAGGCCAGGAAGGTTTAAGGATTATTCAAAAAGCCTTTTTTGAACCATTGCAAACATTCGCAAATTTTCTAATCCACAGGATGGGACCAGAGGGTTATGCAGATTTTTCAGTCTTTTTCCACTTTGCCTGATAATCTGACAATGCAAGATAAAATCCGCCCACTGCCAGTTGTGCGCAATGCTCGTGATCTTCGGGCAGGGTTTTGAGAAAATCCTTCACATGATCCGGGGTAATTTCCCAGGCCTGGTCAATGGTTTTGCCCCGGGCAAGGGCCACCACCGTATTGCAGCAGGCAGTGGTGTTCAAACACCCCTGGGTGGTGAATGAAATATGTGCCAGCCTGTGGTCCGTAACTTTAATAAAAAAAGCCACAACATCGCCACAGTCACCTGCCCGTTTGCCATATCCGTCCGGAAGGTGAAGCACTTCTTTATTTGTAGTTTCAAACGCCATTTCCAGGTATTGGGCAGAATGGCGGTTCCAAAAATCCATGTCAGTCATTTTTCATTCTCCATCTGATGTTCACCTTGCTGGTTTTCCGAATAAGAGCAAGAAGCATGCTATTTTTTTTGGCTGAAAAATTCAATCCAGCCAGGCCATATATTTCAACCGTTTATACAACCATTGCAAAGTAGAGGTCAACCAGTGAACAAAAAATAGATATGTTCTGGGACTGGAAAGAGAAGCGCACGCTACTATAGCAAATATTCAGGCCTGGCAGCCATGCCTTGATTTTCTGATCTCCTGGTACTATCATGCGCACATGTAAATACATTCCATTGGCCCTAAGGAGATAGCAAAAAAGATAATCAATGGCTTCGCAGTATGACATCACAGTAATTGGCGGCGGCATTGTGGGAGTCTCAACCGCACTGGCACTCAAAGAACAATTTACAGACGCCGCCATCCTGCTGTTGGAAAAAGAAGACGGTTTTGCGGCCCACCAGACCGGCCACAACTCCGGTGTAATCCATGCCGGTGTGTATTACCAACCCGGGAGCCTCAAGGCAGATTTCTGCCGCCGGGGATCCAGTGCCACCATTGATTTCTGCAAAGAACACAATCTTCCTTTTACACAATGCGGCAAGCTGCTGGTTGCCACCAATGCCGTGGAAATTTTACGGATGAAGGCCCTGGAACAGCGCTGTATCAGAAACAAGATCCAGGTGCACCGTATTGACCGGCAGGAGCTGGGCAAACTGGAACCCCATATACAGGGGCTTGGTGCACTTGTGGTGCCGTCCACTGCTATCTGTAATTTTATAAAAATCACACAGAAAATGGCGGCCCTGTTCCAGGCATTAGGGGGAGAAATCCAGACCGGACAGGCTGTCATCAATGTGAGAGAATTTTCTGACCAGGTGGTTCTGCACACCCGGCATCGGACATTTTTCACAAGCTATGTGATAGCCTGCGGCGGTCTCATGGCTGACCGTCTGGCAAAAATGATGCATATTCCCATTGATTTTGCCATTATCCCTTTCCGCGGGGAATATTTTAGTCTCCCCAGCCGCCTGTCACGCATTGTCTCCCATCTCATCTATCCCATACCTGACCCGGACCTGCCTTTTCTCGGGGTGCACCTGACTCCCATGATTGACGGCAGCATCACCGTGGGTCCCAACGCAGTACTGGGTTTCAAGCGTGAAGGGTATGGACGTATGAACATGGATCCCGCAGATATAGCAGAAATGGTTTCTTTTCCCGGTTTCTGGAAAGTCATGGTAAAAAACCTGGGGTCAGGCATCAAAGAACAGATGGATTCTTTCTGGAAACCCGGGTATTTGAAGCGGATCCGCAGATACTGTCCGTCGTTGACCATAGAGGACCTTCTGCCCTGGCCTGCCGGCATCAGGGCACAGGCCGTCATGAAGGACGGCAGCCTGGTGCATGATTTTCTGTTTGCCAGAAGCCGGCGGTCTCTGCATGTATGCAATGCACCCTCTCCGGCTGCCACATCCGCCATTCCCATCGGCCAGTATCTGCGGGACCAGGCCATTGATATCTTTCACCTGAACCACTGACCTGTCTCACCCGGACCATTGACAAACCCTGGATATGTGAATAATTTAGAATTTTACGTAACATTTGAAACCATATACCTGTCAAACAAAAGAGTCACCATCACGAAAGGATGATCCCATGGCAGATAAAAAAGAACTGATTAAAAATATAGATTTTTCGCAGCCCGTTACCCTGGTGGACTTGGTGGATTATGAAGACGGCCGGGTCGTCAGCCGCACCCTTGCCGCCAAGCCCCATGTGAATATCACCTTGTTTGCTTTTGACAAAGGCGAGGAAATCAGCGCCCACACCTCCCCCGGGGATGCCATGGTCCAGGTGCTGGATGGTGAGGCCCTGATTCATGTGGGAGACAAAGATCTCACCGCGAAAGCCGGAGAGGTGGTGGTCATGCCTGCAAATGTCCCCCATTCCGTGGCTGCTGCTTCCCGGTTCAAGATGCTTTTGACCGTTGTGAAGCAGCCCGTGGGGATTCAGGGGTGCTAATTTTTTTTTTTCAATTTCTTCCAGCGGTAGCGGAAGGTGTGATGATTCATGTGCAAAAGCCGTGCTGCCTGGCTTTCATTGCCTCCGGTCTGGGCCAGAGCCTTTGACATATAAGAATGTTCCATGTCTGACAAAATTTTTCCCAAAACAACGCCTTTATCAGGTATGGATACCGCATGTTCAGATAGTTCAGGACTGTTTTCCAGGGCCCTTTGTAACAAATGAACGGGAGTTTGTCTGTCGGCAGTGTCCGGTATCAACCCAAGCTCCGGCGTATCCACCAAATCATTTTTTGCCACCAGCACGGCCCGCTCCACAATATTTTTCAGTTCCCTGACATTGCCGGTAAAGGTGTGAGATACCAGGCGCTGTCTGGCATTTTTTGTAAATCCTGTCAAGGATTTGCCGAATTTTTCATTGAACTGCAGCAGAAAATACTTGGCCAGGGGCAGAATATCATCAGGCCGTTCGTTCAAAGAAGGAATATTGGCTGTAACGACACAAAGCCGGAAATACAGATCGTTTCTGAACCTGCCAGCTGCCACCAGATCATCCAGATTCTTGTTGGTGGCAGACACCACCCGGGTGGATACCTTGTAGGTACGGGTGCCCCCCACCTTGTAAAATTCACCGTTTTCCAGGAACCTGAGCAGCTTGGCCTGGCCGGCCGGGCTCAGGTCTGCCACCTCATCCAGAAACAGGGTGCCCTTGTGAGCTTCTTCGATAAACCCTTTTTTTCCCTGGTGTCTGGCCCCGGAAAACGCACCAGCCTCATACCCGAACAGCTCTGATTCCAGCAAGTCTTCCGGAAAGGCGGAACAGTTCACCGCCACAAACGGCCCCTGGAACACTGGACTTCTGGCATGGATGGCTTTGGCAATGAGCTCCTTGCCTGTCCCGGTCTCTCCGAGAATCATGATGGGGGTATCCGGACTGCTGGACACCATGTTGATAAAATCCATGATATCCGCAATATTTTTGCTTTCCCCGATAAAACACGGTTCGTTTTCCCGGAGAAATTTTTCCTGAAGCAGTTGGACCTCCTTGACCAGGGCAATGGAGGAAACCGCCTTCTGGATGGTCAGTTCCAGCAGGTCAGGGTTGATGGGTTTGAGTATAAAATCAAATGCCCCCAGTTTCATGGACTGGATCACCATCTGGATATCTTCAAACGCCGTAATCATAATGACGGGCAATCCGGGATGCTGTGCCTTGACAATTCCCAAGGCTTCGATGCCGCTCATACCGGGCAGGCCGATATCCATGAGGACCAGGTCCGGCACCTTGTCTGCCAATGCTGCAACAAACCCTTCCGCATCCTTGTACAGGGCCAGATTATAGGTGTCTGACAGCACCATATCCAGGCCATCCCGGATGGTTTGCTCATCATCCACAATGGCAATGCTATACCGGATCACCCCTTGCTGACCTCTTTTGTTTTCAAAGGCAGTTCAATGGTGAACTGGGTGCCTTTGTTTTCAGCGGAATTGAGCTTGAGCACTCCGCCATGGTCAAGGATGATACGGTGACAGATGCTCAACCCGATGCCGGATGAATTGGATTTGGTGGTATAAAATGGATCAAACACTTTGCCCTGCCGTGATATGGGGATTCCCGGGCCTGTATCTTTGATCTGAATGATAACATGGTCAGAGGTGCTTGTGGTGGATAATTGAATCTGCTTTTCCCCGGGAAAATTTTTCATGGCTTCTGCTGCATTGGTGATCAAATTAAGGATCACCTGTTCAATGAGGTGGGGTTCCACAAAACATTCCGGGATATCAGGATCCAGAAGTTTGACAAACTGTATCCCGCTTTTACGCAGGGTCACTGCGGTGAGTTTGGTGACCTCATCAATATAGGTGTTGATGTTGGCAAAAACAAACCTTGGCTGCCCCGGTTTTGAAAAATCCATGACCCGTTTTATTATGGATTCAATCTTGTCCGAAGCCAGTTCTATTTTGTCAATAATGGACACCACTTTTGTGATATCCCCCATTTGATTGTAAATCTTTTTTAAGGCTTTGAGATAAATATAGATACCGGACAATGGATTGCGGATTTCATGGGCGATGCCTGCGGTTACCCGTCCTAAGGAAGTCATCTTGTCCTGAATCCGCAAAAAATTTTCCACCTCTTTGGAATCGGTAATATCCATGATGTTTGTCAGCACAGACTGCACCCCCAGATAATCTATCATGGTGGCGGAAATCAAAGCCCACCTAACTTCAGAGACAGCCTGATCCGACCCTTTGGGATAATACCTGAAATCTTCTTCCATGCGCTGAACCTGCCCTGCCAGAAGGGCCTGGTATTTTTGTCTGATCCGTTTTCTGTCCCCGGCATAGACATGGGAGAATTGCGGCGGATTGAATACATGGGTCATCAAAGAATGCACTTTGCGCAAACCGGGTTTCTGATAGACAATTTCGTGGTTCTGGATAATAGAAATATAATTGAGGGAATTTTCAATCAGGGTTTTGAACCGGGCCCGGCTTTTCTGGGTGGCCAGTTCCGCTTTTTTCTGTTTTTCTTCAAGGTCCAGGCGGTACAGTGCTGCTGCAATGTCATCTGCCATTTCCTTAACAATGTGTTTTTCCGTCAGATCAGCTGCCAGATGTTTGGGAATGGATAACACCATGAATCCAAAATTGCGCTGTTCATGGACAAGGCTTGCGGCCAGTCCACCACGGTCTGCATACCCGTGGGCAAGCAGGCAGCGGGAGCATTCTTTTACCGGATCAAGAACGGCAAACACCTGCTCCGAAGCCAGGGTTTTTTTGATACATCTTGTAAATTTCTGCTCCAGGATCTGGCTGCGTACAGCCGCAAACCGGTCAGTGAACCCGGAATCTGCCACCAGAAAAACCTTGCTGTTTTCGTCCATAAGGCCGATCCAGGCATTGTAGTATCCCCGTTTGCCCACCAGGATATCACAGATCCCCTGGACCAGTCTGCCTTTATCCCGCTGGCTGATCAGCAGCCGGCCCACATCCCGGATGGTGGTGAGCACCAGGTTCAACCGTTCACTTTTTTCCAGTCTGGCATCTTTCTGCACGCAGGACCCCGCTTTAGAAAATCAATTTCCCGTTGTTCATGCCATGCATATGATTTTTTGGCCGAAATGACAAGAAAAAAAGCCGGGATTCATATCTTGTACTGGGATATGGGCAGACTGACTGTAAAATGGCTTCCCTGGCCTTCCTGTGAGGCCACCTGAATTGTGCCGTTGTGGGATTCCACAATACTTTTTACAATGGCAAGTCCCAGTCCGGTACCATTGATATATCGGGTTTTCTCATTCTTGACCCGGAAAAATCGGTCAAATATCTGGGCTCTGTATTCTTCGGGAATCCCAAGTCCTGTGTCTGCCACATGGATATTGACGAAATCATCATTTTTATCGCACCATACGGTTATCTTTCCACTGGAAGGGGTGTACCGGATGGCATTGGATATGAGATTGGCCAGCACCTCTTCAATATTGGTGCGGTTGCCCATGACAATCATCTCATCCGGACAGGATTTTTTGCTCAGGTGAATGGATTTGGCATCGGCCTGTCCCCTGTAGAACTGCACCTGTTCAGCAATCAGGCTGGTCAGATTGAGTTCTTCGCGTTCCTGGTTGATGAGTCCGGACTCTATTTTGGACAAATCAAGCAGTTCTGCGGCCAGGTCTGCAAGGGAGGTGATTTTATCAGCACTCCTGGACAGGATCTCTGTCTGTTTTTTTGTCAGGTCCCCTGCCAGGCCGTCCAGGACTACCTTGAGCTGCATGAGAATGGAGTTAAGGGGACTTTTAATTTCATGGGCCACCATGGAAACAAAATCTGATTTGAGCTGGTCCATTTTTTTCAAGGTGGTGATATCATGAAACACCGTCACAGCCCCCAGGTTCCGGTTGAGCCGATCCCGGAAAGGGATACAGCGGATACCTATGATCCGTTCTTCCTGATCGTCTTCATCTGTCAGGGTGATTTCATCGGTGATTTCAGAAAACTGGTCCTCGGGTTGTTCAATGGCCTGGTCAATCATTTCCAGAACCCGCTGGTGGTCCACAACATCCCTTACATCCTGGCCGATGGCAGACCGTCTGGCTGATCCGATCATTTGTAAAAAAGCCGGGTTGGCCAGAACAATGCGTTTCTGGTGGTCTGTTGTCAACACCCCTTCTTTCAGGGTATTTACCATGACCCGCATGCGTGATTTCTCACTGGAGATATCCTGAAGGGTCCGGATAAATTCAATGGCTTTGGATATAACCATCCGCAGTTCCTGGGGGGAAAAGGGTTTTGATAAAAAATCAAACGCCCCTTTTTTCATGGTTTCAATGGAATGCTCCAGGGTGGCATATCCGGTGATGACAATAATCACGGTATCCGGGTGCCGGGCCTTGATCCCGGTCAACACATCCATGCCGGACATACCCGGCATCATAAGATCCAGCAGCACAATATCAAAATGGGTCTCATCGATCATCTTCAGACCCTTTATGCCGTTGTCGGCCATGGCCACATCACAGCCTTCCTGGCTGAGCAGGCGGTGGCAGGCTTTCCGGATCCGTTCTTCATCATCCACCACCAGAACCCTGGGCTTAAAAAAGATATCCTGATCATTGTGCTGCAGGGCAGAACCATTGGCTGTGCTTTTTTCATCACTGCTAGTTAATTCAGACATATCAGCAAGTTTCCTGTTATCATGTAAAACCCGTTGCCGGGTGTGTTTTTTTTATTCCATTACAGATGGATCACAAAAATGGGGCCCATCTTCAGCGGGCAGGTACAAAGGAAATTCAATGATGAATGTGGTCCCCTTGGTGCCGGTTTCCTTGACCGAAATCCTGCCTCCGTGTTCTTCAATAATACCGTAAACAATGCTCAACCCCAGACCTGTACTTTTTCCCACCTCTTTGGTGGTGAAAAACGGATCAAAAATTTTGGACAGATTTTCCCTGGGAATACCCTCTCCTGTGTCTTTCACTTCCAGAAATACCTTTTTATGGGGCTTGTCCTTGTAGGTGTGCAAGGTAATTTTGCCGGTGCCGTGCATGGCATCTGCCGCATTGATTACCAGATTTATGATCACCTGGTTCAGTTTGTTTGTATCGGCATTGATGAGCATCATCTCTTCGGACAGATACCGCCGGATCTCAATGTTGCGGAACTTTTTCTGGTCTCGGACCAGCTTAAGGCTCTGTTCCACAATCTCATTGATCTGGATAATGCGCTTGTTGGAGTCGGTACTCCGGCTGTAAACCAGAAGGCTTTTAACAATATTTTTGCACCGGTTGGCATCCTCCACAATATAGGTGAGGTCTTCTTTTGCATCTGCATCCAGATCGGACCGTTCCAGCAGCAGACTGGCATAAAACAACACCCCGGTCAACGGATTGTTGATTTCATGGGCCACCCCGGCAGCCAGCTGTCCCAGGGATGCCATTTTTTCCGACTGGGCCAGCTGTTTCTGGGTCATTTTGAGCTCTTTTTCAACCTTGATCTTATCCTTGAGATCATTGTAGATGGCCATGGTGGCGGATTCATTGCCGTGTTCATCATAAATAATGGCCGCGGACATCTCCACCTGAATCTCTTCGCCCTTGGCATTGACTATGGTTGTTCTGGGTATGATCAGTTTGCCCCTGCCACCGATTTTCTCATCCCGCAGCATGCGCATGATCTCCTTGGCTTTTCCCGGGGGATACAGCTGTTCTGTCCGGGTGATAGTGCCTTCACCACCGTTATACGCCCCGAACAACTCCTTGGCCACTGAATTCATCAACTCAATCTTACCGGAGCGGTCTGCTGCCACAATGGCACTGGCAGAAGCATAGATGACCCGGGTGATAAATTCCTTGACCCCGATGAGCTGATTTTCCAGGGATTTGGTCCGGGTGATATCCCGGATACTGGATAGCACAAATGCCACACCCCCGTTATCATCAAAAATCGGAGAAAACACCCTTTCCTCCCATTTGTACTGGTGTTTGAGGGTGTAGGAATGCCCTTCTTTGTTAGTGATCACCCGGGAGATGGGGCAGGCATCTGAATTACAGGGAGTATCCTTATACAAAAACGAATGAAAACATTTTTTGCCCAGAATATCTTCAGGGGTAAGGTTGTATACATCATAAAATTTCTTATTTGCCCCCACCACGGTTTTGTCTAGAGAGATCATCACAGACGGATAGGACAGCGCATCAAACAGCCTGATCCGCCAGAACAGCTCTTCCTGGGTATGGTTTTCATGCTTCATGGGGATTCAAATCCACTGGCAAGGGCATTTTGGGCATCCTGTCCCCGGCCTGCGGGCACCACCAGACTGATGCTGGCACCGGTGCATCCCACCAATATTACCGGCACACATTCGGTTGCAAGGCAATCCATTGCAGTTCCGAGAATTTTGTACCGGTCCCCGAAATGTGGGCCGTGGAAATTGATGAAATCAGCAGTCATTGCCGGTGTACCGGCGGTATCCGGATCTGTCAGCAAAAACAGGTCATATAGGTCTTTTGGCCCGGGCAGGGCAGACACAAAATAAAACTTTTTATCCAACCGGGCCACCCCAGCCATATTTTCACCGGCATCTGCCAGTTCACTACCCGTGCAGCGTGTATGGTGCAGGTCCAAGCCGGGGAAGAGACCGATCCCATAGGTTTTGATCTTTTCCTCCACATAAAATGCACGGGTCTCCGGGTATTTTTGCAAAAACCGGGAGAGGTTTTCTTCAATTTCCTGATAATAGGGGGTATGAGACGGGGGTAGGTCAAAGGCTGATTCCAAAAGGGAAATGACCCGGTCCTGATCACGGGTTTCAATAACCACACAGACCATGGCATGGGAAGACACCAGGTGCACAAATTTTATGCCTGCCTGCCCCAGCATCCGGAGCAATGTCCCGGGCACCTGGCGATTGCCATGGTGGGGATAGATGGATACCATGCACACGTCCGGCAGATCAGGGGAACAGCCCATTATCCTGGCTGCTTTTTCCCTGTGTTTTGCTTCCAGACAACAGGAAAAAGCCTGTGTGGCGTTCATGTTGTGCAATCCCGCACAGACCATATTGACCCTGTGACGGGATAGGATCTGATACAAAGGGGCAGTTCTTTCTTCTGGTATCGCATATTGGCGGGCATGGACCATTTTTCTGCCCAGGCGGATGCCGTTAATAGAAATCTGATTCATGGTCAGGCACACAATACGTTGCAAAAAAACATGGTGGCGGGAAGACAGCTGATCTCCCCGCCAACCATGGCAATATGGTTATGCAGACATAATGGACAACCTATGCAGCCTAACTGCAATGATCAGTCACGATCTCCATCAGTTCATCAAGGTCGATGGGTTTGGGGATATAATCATCCGCCAGGGTTGTTTTGCCGTCATGATGGGTATAGCTGGTTGTTTTTACGGAATCTGCCACAGCAGTAAGCAGCACCACGGCAATATCTTTGAGGGCATCACTGTTTTTGATCTCTTCGCACACATCCCATCCGTTTTTCCGGGGCATCATCACATCCAGTATCACCAGAGCCGGTTTTTCTTCTTTGATGCGGTCCATGGCTTCTACACCATCATAGGCTTTGGCCACCCGGAATTTTTTGGCTTCCAGCTTCATGGAGACAGCCTCCACCAGATCCGGGTCATCATCTACAACCAGAATGAGTTTTTGTTCGCTCATGTTACGATCTCCTTATAGTTTTTGTCCTGACAAGACCAATGGTATCTGTCTTTAAATAATACACCCTCAATTTACACCTTGGGCCTGGGATACAGTCCGGCCTGTTCAACAATCTGGGGCACTTTTTCTTCCCATTCAATGGCCATGATATGAAATCCGTGAACCCCTTTGATCTCTTTTATACGCTCAATGGATTCCACTGCCATTTTTATGCCTTCTTCAGGCTGCTGTTCCTTGGACACCCCTTCCAGCCGCTTGATCACCGCATCAGGAATATCCATTCCCGGCACCTTGTTTTTCATGTACCGGGCCATGCCCACGGATTTCATGGGGGTTATGCCTGCCAGGATATGCACTTTTTCATCCAGGCCCCGGTCGGTCACCCCTTTCATCCATTCTTCAAATTTATCAAGGTTAAAAATACACTGCGTCTGGATAAAGTCAACACCTGCCTTGATTTTTTTGGCCAGGCGCATGACCCGCAGTTCAAAGGGATCGGCAAAGGGGTTGGCAGCCGCGCCGATAAACATTTTTGGTGCCCCGTCAATCTTGGCTCCCCCCTGAAAGGTTTCCTCATCACGCATGCGCCGGACCATGTTAATCATCTGCACGGAATCAATGTCAAACACGCCCTGGGCCATGGGGTGGTCACCGAACTTGGCATGATCCCCGGACAGGCAAAGCATGGTGTTGATGCCAAAAGCATAGGCCCCGATGATATCGCTCTGCATGGCCAGCCGGTTTCTGTCCCTGGACACCATCTGCATAATGGGGTCCAGCCCCATCTGCTTGATGATGATGCCTGCGGCAAATGAGGACATGCGTACCATGGCGGTCTGGTTGTCTGTGACATTGATGCCGTCCACATGGTCTTTGAGCAGGGCGGCTTTTTCCTTGACCTTTTCCGGCCGGGCACCCCGGGGGGGACCGCACTCAGAGGTTACAGCCAATGCACCGGATGCCAGTATTTTCTCAAGTCTGCTTTCAGTGTTCATTGTGCCAAATCCTCCCTGATAATTTTTCCGGGTCCCCCGGCGCCGCCGGGCCGCCAGTCCTTTGCATTCATGAGATCCTCATATCTGTTTTCCATGCCCAGGGCTTTCAACCGCTCCCAGATAAGGCGCCATGCACAATCCACGTCCGGACTGATCTCGCACTGACCGTTGGATGTTCCCCCGCATGGACCGTTGAGCAGGTGCTTGGAACATCTTGCCACAGGGCAGATGCCGCCGGTGATGCCCAGAACACAGTCACCGCAGCCTTTGCACCGCTCAGCCCAGACACCCTGGCCCAAAGATGCCCCCATGAACCGGGTATTTACAGCCGGGAAAACAGGGGATTTTTTGTACCGGCCGGCAACGGTCTGAACGCCGCAGCCGCAGGCCATGGAAAGCACAGCATCCGCGCCGTCAATATAGGGGGCCAGTTCTTCAACATATTCTGGATCACACTGACGTTCCAGGGTTATCTCTTTTATATCGATGGTTTTACCCTGCTTGAGGCTGTTCAGGTGCAGCGCAGATGCCAGCAGGCCGACCTCTTTTCTGCCGCCAGCTGCACAGACAGTCACACATTCATTGCAGCCAACCAGAAGGATCCTGCCGTAGGGTGCAATATACTGGATAATTTCCTGTATGGGTTTTTGTTCTGCTGTAATCATGTATATTCTCCAAAGAAATTGGTTTAACTGGCCACCTTGTTTCCATTCCCGGTAAGTTTTCCAGGACTGGGGCCCAGCTTTTTTATGGTTTCAGTAAATTCCTGGGCAGTCCGGGCAAATTTTTCGCCCATACCGGCGGACATATTGACCATGGCCACCCTTTCAGGTTCCCATCCCAGTTCAGTGAGTACTTTTTTCACCCGGTCCACCCGGGCCAAGGCCCGGATATTTCCGTTCTTGAAATGGCAGTCCCCCTCAAGGCATCCGGCCACATAGACCCCGTCAGCCCCTTTTTCCAGGGCTTTCATCAGGTGAATGGCATCCACCTTTCCGGTACAGGGCACCCGGATAATCTTGACATTGGATGGGTAGGATATGCGTTTGCTGCCAGCCATGTCTGCTGCAGTATATGCACAGTAATGGCAGCAGAATGCGACAATTTCAGGTTCAAATTTTTCCATAAATAGTTACCTCTCAAATAAGCCGTCTAATTTCGCCAGAATCTGATCGTCTTCATAGGCCAGCAGCTGTATGGCCTTGGCAGGACAATCCCCGGCACACACACCGCATCCATGGCATTTGTCCGCATCAATCTGGGAGACGCCTTCCGCATTTATAAAAGGCACATCAAAGGGGCAGACCCGGACACACACCAGACATGAGGCGCATTTGTCAGGATCCACCTTGGCCACGCATGCCCCTAAGTTGATCTCTTTTTTGGCCAGCAGGGTCTGGGCCCGGCCGGCAGCTGCATGGGCCTGGGTTATACTTTCCCTGATGGTTTTAGGGGAATGTGCTGTGCCGGCAAGAAAAAATCCCCGCTGGGCCATATCCACAGGCCGCAGTTTTACATGGTCTTCCAGAAAGAAATTATCACCCGTTCTGGGCAGATGGAACATCAGGGCCAGATCTTCCGTGGTTTCATCATCAGCAATCAGACCTGTGCTCAGGACCACGCAGTCTGCAGCAATTTCAATGTCACTGTCTAAAATAAAATCATGGGTGTGCACCGCCAGGATATTGTCAGTTTCCACCACCTTCGGCCGCATATCCAGGGAGAACCGGATGAATTTCACACCCAGGTCACGGGCTTTTCGGTAATACTCTTCCTGGAACCCGTAGGTGCGCATGTCCCGGTAAAGCACAAAAATCTGGGTGTCCGGACTGATTTCTTTGATTCTCAAAGCATTTTTCATGGCTGCCTGGCAGCAAATCCTGGAGCAGTTGGGATTTTCCGGTTCCCTGGATCCCACACACTGGATCATGACCACCTGTTCCATGGACTGGATACGGGCAGTATCCTCTTCCAGCAAAGAATCCATTTCCAACTGGGTAATAACATTGGTGCAGGTGCCAAGGCCATACTGGGCCGGCCGGTTGGCCATTGCCCCTGTTGCCAGAACCGTTACGCCATGGTCAATCTGCATATAATTCATGCGCACCCCGGTCTGGATACCGGTTTTAAACAGACCCGGCATGCCCGAGTGGTCCACAATGATGGATCTGGTCAAAACCTGGATGTTGTCATGGGCCGCAACTTTTTCCACAAGGCCCTGGACAAAAACACCCACATCTTCTCCTTCAATGGTTTTGCGAATGGACCGGGCCAGGCCACCCAGGGAGGGCGCTCTTTCCACGATATAGGTCTTAATCCCCTGGTCCGCCAGCTTAAGGGCTGCAGTCATGCCGGTAACACCGCCGCCCACCACCAGTGCATTCTGGCTCATGGGCAGGGTATGGTCAACAAGCGGGCGATTTTTTCTCACCCCGGCAATACCCACATTGAGCAGTTTGACAGCCTTGCTCTGGGCCTGGTCCGGTACATTCATATGGGTCCAGGTATTCTGGTCCCGCAAATTGACAATTTCCACCAGGTATTTATTCAATCCCACCCGCTGGAGCAGGTCCTGGAATTTGGTCTCATGGGTTCTGGGTGAGCATCCGCCAATGACAACCCGGTTCAGGTTATTTTCCTTTATCATGGCTTCAATATTGGCCATGGATTCAGATGAGCACCCATATCCCACTGCCCGGGCAACAGCAACCTCCGGATGGGTTTTGGCAGTTTCAAGCAGCTTATTAACATCAAGAACCCCGCCGATTTCAAATCCGCAGTCACAGACAAACACACCGATCCTGGGATCCTGTCCCCGCACATCCCGCTCAGGGGGGAACATTTCATCCATTTCCCTGTCTTTGGGTATGACAGGCAGGTCGGTGACTGCCATGGCTGCGGCAGCAGAGGCCTGCACCATGGTTTCAGGAATGTCTTTGGGGCTTTCAATAACACCGCACACATACACCCCAGGTTTTGAGGTGAGCACCGGGTTGAAGGGATGGGTGGCGGCAAAATCATAAGGATTCACATCAATGCCCAAAACACCGGCCAGGTTCTTTGTATCCTCACCCACCCGGAATCCTGTGGACAACACCACCATATCAAATTCTTCTGTTTCCTGGACCGGTTTGTCCTCCAGCGCATAGGTGATGGACAGATTTTTTGTTTCCGCTGTTTCCACGATGGAATGGGGCCGGCTTCTGATCATTCTGATCTTGTATTCGTCTCTGGCCCGGTTGAAATAAAGTTCATAATCCTTGCCATAGGTACGCATGTCCATGAAAAAGATGGTGGTGTCTATATCGTCGCCAAACCTTTCCCTGGTGACCATGGCTTCCTTGAGGGCGTACATGCAGCAGACCCCTGAGCAATAGGGCACATCTCCCTTATTGATGCCCCGGGAGCCAACGCACTGGATCCAGGCCACTTTTTTAGGCCGTCTGCCGTCGGATTTTCTTTTCAGATTGCCCTGGAAAGGGCCTGATGCCGACATGATCCGCTCATATTCCAGGCCGGTGACCACATTATCAAATTTTCCACCGCCGTAGTTATCCAACACAGCCGGATCAAACAGATCCGCTCCCACACACAACACCACAGATGCCACATCTATCACGGTTTTGCTCTGGGTATCATCGGCCAGAATGGCATCTGCCCGGCAGACTTTTTTTAGTGCCGCAATATCCGTGACTTTTGCCATGTCAATGGAAAAGGCAAACGGGGTTGCCTGGGGATAGCGCATACAGGTAGGGGCCCGGGGATCAAGTCCCGGGGTAACCCGGACAGCCTCTGGAAACTGTTTGGCGCATTCACCGCAGGCGGTGCATTTGTCTGTATCAATAAACCGGGGTTCGGTCACCAGGGTGGCGGAAAATGCGCCGGCCTCCCCTTCCAGCTTCGTGAGGCTGGTCATGGGTTTGATTTCCAGGTGGCGTTCTCTGGCGCCCTGGGACAGGTAGGGGGATACAGTACACAGATCACAGTTGTTGGTGGGAAAAGTTCTGTCCAGCTGGGTCATCAACCCGCCGATGGCATAGGATTTATCGATGAGCAGCACATCACGCCGGGATTCAGCCAGATCCAGGGCAGCCCGGATTCCGCCGACACCGCCCCCGATAACCAGCACACGCCTGTCAGGGGACAGCGCATTTTCTGAACTATTATTCTTTTGCATAAGTAACCTATTTTTATTTACGGATATCCGTCCGGCATCAGGACCATCACAAACAGACCCATACACGCATGACGGATCTTCTCGGGTTAAGTTTGCTTCCTAAAGGCCTGCACTGTCCAGGATGGCCGGCAGCCGGTCTTCCCAGCCCAGGGCGGATATTTTGATTCCCCGGGAAATACCCTTGAGGGCATGGATCATCTCACCGGCTATCGCAATGCACTCGGCTTCACGGTCCCTGGCTTTGCGGATCCGCCGGATCATATCCTCAGAAAGGCGGGAATCTGGATCATTTATGGAAATATACCTGGCCATACCCACGTTTTTCAACAGAAAAACAGAGGGGATAACCGGCACATTCAGTGAGGTGAACGCATCAATGATCTGCGTATAAAAGGTCAGGTCGAACACCGGCTGAAGCACAATGTAAGCAGCGCCGGCAGCAATTTTTTCTCGGGCGTCCGCCACCTGTTTTTCCAGGTCGGCCTGGTCTACAATCGGGGGAATGGCGATGCCCGGGGTGAACTGGGGCTTTCCCCGCAGTTCAAATCCGGCCAGATCCGTGCCAGTGGTAAGGGACCGGATCATGGACAGAATACCTAAATCATCCAGATCATCCACAATTTTGGCATCCGGATGATCGCCGTTGATCATCTCTTCAGCCTTAACCACCATAAGGTTGTGGATACCCAGAACATGTGCCGCCAAAAGATCACTCTGAAGGGCCATGCGGTTTTTGTCCCGGCCGCACACATGAATCAAAGGTTCCATTCCCTGCTGGCGCATGACAGCCCCGGCGGCCAGAGCACCCAGATGCATTACCCCGCTGTCCAGGTCCGGAATCACCACAGCATCCACCCGTGACTTAAGATATCTTACATTGGTAACCAGATCGGATATATCCACGCCCTTGGGGGTATCCATTTCAGCAAGCACCACAAATTCCCCGGACGTCAGTTTTGCCTGAAAACTCATATACACATCCTTATATTAATTGTCATAGTCATCTTACAATTCTTACACCCATGGCACACAGTCCGGGCCGTTATCACACACCGGCCAAACCAGGCACGGCAAAGCATATTAGCAGAAACCATGCCATAATACAACTGAATTGGCATTCAGTCAAACATGGGACGATAGTAAGTGTGTATACGGATTTTCCTGCAATTGCACAACAGGAAATCCTTGAAGGATTTCAATTTTTTTTTCGCATTTTTTCAAAAATTTGAAAAAATGCGAGCCTGTGAATTGACGGCACAGGGCAATATATCGTTATGGTTCTTTATCTTCTGGTCCCTGTTGTTTATGTCAGCCATGGGACAGGACAGCTGCTCAAGGGGAAACCCGCCTGAAGCATCTTGCTCCAGGCGGGACAGCAATTTTCCCAGAGCTATACTTGTCCCTGAAAAAACAACGGCCCCAATGCCATTGAGCCAAGGCATATATGGGCTGTCACTGCCGGCAATGAGAAGGCCGGCTACCCAGAGACAACCACCCGCAACCACCTGTAATTTGGTGTACGCAAAAAATTTATCAGACATTTTGTTTTCAGCATGGGCAATTTTGCGGATCAGTTGCATTTGTTTATCTCCTTTTATGACTGTATTGAATTTTTCCATCAATTGTTTAAAAAACTAAACACCACCACCAAAAAAAAGCCGGCCGCCTTTGACCGGCCTGAAGACATCTATCGGTATTCCCTGCAGCTCCAGATGACCTTGCCCAGAATACGGACCTTATCACATTCATTTTTATTCAGATAAATAGGGGCAAATTCCTTGTTATCGCTGCACAACACCAGTTTATCCGGAAGTTTTTCCAGCCGCTTGACCAGGATGGTGTCATCCACCCCCACAGCGTAGATGGCTCCAGCCAGAATCTGTGTCTGGGACTGGTCGATGAGTACGGTATCCCCTTCTTTGATCACCGGTTCCATGGAGTGGCCGAATACCTCCATGGCCACCATGCTCCTGGATGATCCTTTTTTACCCAGCCAGGCAGCAGAAAATGCCAGATATTCAGACACTTGTGTATCACAGTCAAATGACCCAGAACCGGCAGACAAACGGGCAGCCACCTTGGGAATATGCCTGAAATCTGTATCATCACCCGGTTGTGCATGCAGAAATACCGGTCCTGTTCCTGATTCTATCCATCCTGGATTCAACCCGAAGCGCCGGTAGAGCTTGATTACCCATTTTTCGGGTATATGGTTGTTGTTGCGGGCATGGGTGATGCCTGAGCGGTTAATATCAAGCGCCCTTGCCAGTTCAGACTGGGAGCTGATTCCGGTGGCATCTGCTATGCGCTGGATAAGGCGGTCTACTCTATTATCAGCCATGCTGATTTCCTTTTTCACAGAAAACATTTTGTCCGAAACTGCATTTTATGATGTTCTGACATGTTTGTTGAAAAATTGCAACACTTTTTTTTAGCCATTCCCATTTTTATTTTTTCAAATGATCCTTTAGCAAAGATTTGTGAACTGACCGCCGGAACGGCATTGTTTTATCTATTTATCAAAACTTTAGGAACTCAACTTTCGGACTTCAGCAATAATGAACCGGGTCAGCCAACTCCAAAAGTTGATTTAGGAATAGTCTATCTCAGCGAAAAAAATATGGGGCGCGTAAAAAGCCTATTTTACGGCATTTGCCTAATCAACAAGAATTGCTGCTTCAATTTCCACCCGCCGGTTCATCATGCGGCCCCAGGAAGTATCATTGGTTTCTATAGGATTTTCACTGCCCATACCCCTGATTTCCATCTGGCTGGGCTTGATGCCCTTTCCAAGCAGAAAGCTGCCCACAATATTCGCCCGAAATTCCGACAATTTCTGGTTGTACATTTGATCTCCCTGTGAATCCGTATACCCTGTTACCAAAATTTTCACTTTCGGATGCATTGCAGCAATATCGGCAAATGCAGCCAGTTTATCATATCCTTCATCAGTAAAATCATTGGCATTGTATTTAAACCGGATCACCACTTTATCTTCAGGCAGAGGCTGTATCTCTTTTACTGGTTCCACTGGGGATGCAGGCTGCAGTTCTGCTGCCGCTGTTAATTGGCTCTTGTTCTGTTTCGTCAGTGTTTCCTGATGCCGGGAAGTTTCAGTCAAAACCTGCTCCTGAAACAATATATCAGAGCTGGATACATTTTCTTTCGGAATATTAAATATCTGGGGAGCATTATTCCGATTCTGGTTGTTGTTTGCAATTCCTTCCTCAGATCTGGCCGGCATCTGGACGTCATTTGTCTTTTGATTTGCCGACACCTGTTTTTCCACAGGGTCAGGGATATCAGTCTTTGTTTTTATTCCGGAATCATCTGGAATAAAAGCTGCAAATGACTCCGGCATCATCTCCCGTATCTGATGTCTGAGTAGAACAAAACGGTTGCCGGCCGTATTCCAGGCAAATTGATATGC
>JAABSB010000046.1 GCA_011390615.1 Desulfotignum sp.
TGGTCTTGTACATGTTTGTAAACAATATCATTTCCATGGGCCAGCAGTATTATACCCAAAAGAAATTTTCCAGATAGCAGGAGGCAATTTATGAAAAAAACCCAGGAATTCAGTGGAAAAGACGTTGACACTGCCGTCAGGACTGCCTGCTCAGTCTTGTCAGTTTCCAAAAAAGAACTCAAGTATGACGTAATCTCTACCGGTGCATCCGGCATATTCGGAATCGTGGGCCGCAAAGATGCCATCATAAAGGTGTTTCTTCCCCAGAACAGCACAGACGCATCTGAAGATGATATGGAAGGCATCCGCTCCATGGTGGATGAAGCCTTTGGAGAAGACACCCGGCTGAACAGTCAGGATACCCGCCAAAAACAGAACAAAACCGATGACGGTCAGCAAAAAAAACAGGCCCCTGCAAAACCACAAAAAAAGCCTGACCCTTCCCCTGAACGAGAGCCGCAGCCGGAATTTCATGCAAAACCTGAAACAGCTGCATCCCCTCCCCAGCAGGAAGCTGACAGCAACAAAAAACCACAGCAGGAAACCCGGCCGAAAGCTGACAAGCCGCAGCCCCAGCAAAAAAATGATGATACACCGGAATCCCCGACAGAAGCACCCATGGTGGTGGATGTAACCCAAGAATCAATAGATCTGGGTATACTGACCCTGCAGAAAATGGCTGACCTGATCACCGAAGATGCTTTGGTAGAGGCCCAGACGGACAAAGATCACCTGACATTGAAAATTTCCGGCGGAAACGCCGGTATTCTCATCGGCAGAAAAGGCCAGACCCTGGATGCCATGCAGTTTCTGACCGACAAGATCATCAACCGGAAAAGCGAGGCCCGGGTGCGGGTGAAGGTGGATGTGGAAGGGTATACGGAAACCCGCAAATCCAATCTGCGGCACCTGGCTGTGAAAATGGCGGAAAAAGCCAAAAAAACCGGCCGGCCGGCCACCATCAACCAGATGAGTGCCCAGGACCGGCGGATCGTCCACCTGGCCCTGAAAGATGACAACCGGGTCAGGACCCAGAGCATGGGGGACGGATATTACCGGCGGCTGGTGATTTTCCCCAAAAAAAAGAATTCCTTTGCCGGGAAAAAACGGTTTAAAAGATAGGTTTTATGAATGACACCATTGCTGCAATCGCCACGCCATACGGAAGCGGAGGAATAGGCATCATCCGGATCTCAGGTCCGGAGGCCATGGATATTGCGGCACAAATTTTTTCCAGGACCCGCACAGGGAAAGCAGCCCCTGGTCATCTGGCATCCCACCGGGTGTATCACGGATATGTGCGGGACAAGGCAGATATTATCGACGAGGTCCTGCTCATTCCCATGCACGGACCTAAGTCATACACGGCCGAAGATGTGGTGGAAATCCAGGCCCATTCCGGAACCATTGTCCTCAAACAGATTTTGGAACTTTTGCTGTCAAAAGGGGCCCGGCTGTCTGAACCCGGAGAGTTCACCAAACGGGCCTTTTTACACCAGCGCATTGACCTGACCCAGGCAGAGGCGGTTGCGGATATCATCAATGCCAGATCCGTGTCCGCCCTTAAATTTGCCGCTTCCCAGAACATGGGGGTATTAAAGGAACAGATCCAGATACTGCGGGACAAACTGATCCATCTGCTTTCCTCAGTGGAGGTGTGCATCGATTTTCCGGATGATGCCGCAGACCTTGATGTCACAGCCCAGGGAGCACAAATCCTTGACACGGTGATAACCCAGTGCAAAGCCTTCATCCAGCAGCACGAAGATGCCTGTTTTCTCAAAGAAGGCATCCGCATCGCCATCTGCGGAAAACCCAATGTGGGCAAATCCAGTCTCATGAACCGGCTGCTGACCCGGGAAAAATCAATTGTCACGGCCATGCCGGGCACCACACGGGATCCCATCCAGGAAGCGGTGAACATGAACGGCGTGCCTTTTGTGATCACAGATACCGCCGGTATCCATGATACCGACGACCTGGTGGAGATCATCGGTATTGAACGGGCCAAAGACCATATCAAGGATGCGGACCTGGTATTGTTCATGATGGAACCTGGCACGGTTCTGTCTGACAAGGAATTTGAAAAAATGGTGCCCGCAGACAAAAAGATCATCCTGGTGACCAATAAAATTGACCTGGTCCAGGACCCGGAGGGAAAAGAAAAACCGGGAAGACCGCCAATGCCCAAACTGCCTGATGCCTGTAATGACATGCCCAACTTACAGATTTCAGCGCTTCATGATTTAGGCATTAAACAGTTGCGCGAAAAGATTGTGTACCTGTGCGTCCGGGACCTGACCATGGAAGACTCTGCCGTGATCCCCAATCTGCGGCATAAAAATGCCCTGGTCCAGACCCTTGGGTTTCTTGCATCTGCAAAAGAGAATATAAAAAACCGGGAACCTGAAGAAACCCTGGCCATTGACCTGAAAAACAGTATTGATTCTCTGGGAACAATTACAGGGGAAACCGCATCTGTGGATATACTGGATACTATTTTTAATAATTTCTGCATTGGAAAATAAAAAAGGATACTTGCCCATGGCACTTGACTTAAAAAAACATTTCATACAATACGAAGCCCTGGTTCAGGTGGTGGACGGCGTGTTCGACCGGGTCAAACAGGAATACCCCAAAGAGGTTTTCTGCAGAGAAAAGTGCAGTGACTGCTGTTACGCCATTTTTGACATGCCCCTGATCGAAGCTTTGTACCTGAAGGCAAAATTTCTGGAAACATTTTCCGGCAAAGCCAAAAATGATATCCTGGAAAAAGCGGACAAAACAGACCGGGCCCTGGTCAAGCTCAAACGGGAGGCCTATAAAAAAGTGCAGGCCGGCGCAGACCAGCTGGAGATTGTGGGCCGCATGTCCCAGGAACGGGTCAGATGCCCTTTGCTGGGGTCTGACGACCTGTGCGTGCTGTATGAATTTCGGCCCATCACCTGCCGGATTTACGGGATACCCACCTCCACCGCCGGTGCCAGCCATATCTGCGGGCGTACCAACTTCATCCAGGGAAATGCCTACCCCACCCTGAACATGGACAAGCTCTATACCCAGCTCCAGCTTCTGTCAGCCCAGCTCATAAAGGACATCAATTCCAGCAATATCAAAATGCATGAAATGCTGATCCCGGTATCCATGGCCCTGGTCACTGATTTTAATGAAGAATATCTGGGGGTCAGACAGGATGGATAACTTTACTGACCAGCAGATCCAGGAGAGGAAAAAAGCGATTTTTGATGCCATGGGCAAACGGGGGCAGCGCCAGATCCTGAAAAAAGGGTATGACAAATGGGATCCGTTCCAGGAACCCAAAGATCCCATTGATATCAGAAAAGACAAAACCAAACGAACTTCCCAGGTGTTGATCAGGGAATTTTTATCCCAGGCCGACCATGACACCTATACCAATTCTTTTGCCCAGGGGGCCCTGGAAATGTGCCTGGGTATTATCAATGAAGAGGAAAAAATCAGAGGGATGTTTGAATTTGCCTGCTGGTACAAGACCCTGCTCAAACAGGAAGGGCATGACACCCTCTGAACGGGATGCTGTACTGGCCATCCTGGACAATGCTGATACCTGTTTGACAGCCCGGGCTTGTGTGCGTGCCATTGCCGGGCAGCTCCAGATACCGTTTTCCCGGGCCAAAACCATCCTCAAAACCCTGGTGGATGGTCAGGATCTGGCCTATCAGGATCTTTTCGGCACCACCTGTGTCATTGCAAATTTTCAAAAACCGGTCCGGATAACCGACCATTTTTTCCTGATTCCACCGGATATACCCAGCATTTCCGGCCCTGGTGAGCTGGACATCCGGCTGACCCAGGGCATTTCCTTTGGATCCGGCCACCACCCCACCACCCGGCTGAGCCTGGCTGCCATAGATCATGTGTTTTTCACCGCAGACCTTGTGCCGGCAAAAAACCGGGGCCCAGGCGCGGATATCGGCACAGGATCCGGTGTTCTGGCCATTGCCCTGTGCCTGGCAGGTCTGGACCTATGCCATGCCTGTGACATCGACCCCAATGCGGTATACGAAGCCCGAAACAATATCGCAGCCAACCATCTTTGCAGCAGAATACCGGTCTACGGACATCCATTGCCTGACGCCGGCCCTGATTTTTCCATCATCTGTGCCAATCTGCGCACCCCTACCCTGGCTGAACTGGCTCCTGTCATGGACCGCCGGCTGAAACCCGGAGGGGTACTCATTTTTTCCGGCATAAGGGAATGGGAAACCACAGACCTGATAGCCGATTTTTCTGAACACGGCTTTGTCCGGATCTGGGAAAAAACACTGAAAAAATGGACAGCCCTGATCCTTACCCGCACGCCAGCAGACAAAAAACAGGTGCCATAAAAACATTGTATGCACCAGGGTGATCCGCTATACTTGTATTTTTAGGCAACAAAAAACCCCAACAAAGGGCCAATGAAAAAATTTATCCGATATCTGATACCTTGCCTGGTACTTTTCATGCTTGCCATACAGGTGAGCAGCGATGTATTTGTCTGGACAGATGAAGACGGATTCAGGCATTTTTCCAATATTGCGCCATCTCTGGAGGCTGACGATGCAAAGATACTGGGAAAAGAGATTCAAAACCAGATCTCAGATGACCGGCCCTTCCAGGTGCTCAAAGTATATGACGGTGATTCGCTGCTGGTGAAAGGCCTGGATCTGACCCTTAAGATACGCATGGTGGGTATTGATGCCCCGGAAACCGGAGGCAGGAGCAACCCTGGTCAGCCCTACAGCAAAAAAGCCCATCTGTATTTAAACCGCCTTGTAAAGGACCGGTCTGTCACCCTGAAAAGCTATGGCCTGGGCGGGTATAACCGGATTCTGGCAGAAGTGTTCACCACAGGAGGCACCAATGTCAACCTGGAAATGGTGAAAATGGGGCTTGCGGAAGTCTACCAGGGCAGTACGCCGAAACATTTTGATACCGCCCCTTATGTGGCAGCCCAGACCCGGGCCCGAAACAACCGCATCGGCATGTGGGCACAGGGCAGCCGTTATAAAAGCCCCAGGCAGTGGCGAAAGGAAAATCCCAGAAAGTAGAGACCAGGGCAGTTTGCTAAAATATATCAGCACAAACTCCCTGAAATCCATATATTTTCGCCAGTGCTTGTCTTTGGAACACAACTTTTTGCGGCACCTGTCCGGTGGGCACCATTTAGATCCGAAAATCGGGTTCGCACATGTCCTGATGGTCAGAAGGGAATATCGTCATCCGGGATAGGGCCCTGGCCACCGCCCGGACTGGTCTGGCTCTGGAAATTCTGGCTGCCGGGGGCCGGGCCGCCATGCTGCTGGTATCCGCCGCCAGGCTGATTATACCCGCCACCGCCCTGCTGAGAACCGGTGTTTTGTTGATATCCGCCACCGCCCTGGTTGTCGCCTCTGCCGCCACCCAGAAATTGAAAATTGGTTACTATAATGTCAGTGGTGTAGTGGGTCTGGCCTTCCTTTTCATAATTGCTGGTCTGGAGCCGGCCTTCAATATAGACCTGCCTCCCCTTGGACAGATATTTTTCCAGAATTTCAGCGGGTTTCCCAAAGGCCACAATCCGGTGCCACTCCGTTTTTTCCTGTTTTTCCCCGGTGTTTTTATCTGTCCATTGCTCGCTTGTGGCAATGGGAAAATTAACCACCGCAACCCCCTGCTGGGAATACCGTATTTCCGGGTCCCTTCCCAGATTACCGATAAGTATTACCTTGTTTACACCTGCCATGCTTCACTCCTTTTCATCGTGGTTTGTGCTGCTGTTTTTCAAAGCAATATGCACACAAGACCAGCCAAATGTCAATTATTTGTTCCCGGCTAAAATCCTTGATCAGACCCAAAGATGCAATAATGCGATCATAATTGGAAACAATGCAATACTGCTACTTTTTTACCGCCATATGCCCATACCCGGAACTGTGAACGCCTTTATTTACGCCCGAAACTAACAACGATGCATTATTCCCATGCCTCTGGTACAAACCTTGCTGTATTTATATGTAATTGACAAATACAACCATGTGAAAGGGCATTACATATGAAACAAAAAACCCATCCCAAAGGACAGATCTCAGACAAAATGCCGGGCCCTGATCCGGATGAATCCGCCAGACAGTCTTTGAAAAAAATACGACACAAGTTTCTGGTTATGAGCGGCAAAGGCGGGGTTGGAAAAACCAGTGTATCTGTAAACCTTGCCATTGCACTGGCCGAAAAAGGCCATAAGGTGGGATTACTGGATGTTGATATCCACGGACCGGATATTCCCCATATGCTGGGACTGTCCGGAATGCTCACGGTTGACGGTGCCCACAAAATGACCCCTATCCCCTATTCTGAGAATCTCAAGGTCATATCCATGGAGTCTTTGATGCAGAACAGGGATGAAGCCATTATCTGGCGGGGGCCTGTCAAGCATTCAGCCATCCGGCAGTTCATCGGGGATGTTGACTGGGGAGATCTGGATTACCTGATCATTGATTCCCCCCCCGGTACCGGCGATGAACCCCTTACCATTGCCCAGCTGATACCGGATGCCAAAGCCGTTATTGTGACAACTCCCCAGGAGGTGGCCCTGGCTGATATCCGCAAATCCATCAGTTTTTGTAAAAATGTTAATATGCATATTTACGGCATCATTGAAAACATGAGCGGATTCACCTGTCCCCATTGCAACAAGATGGTTGACATTTTCGGGGCCGGCGGCGGCAAAAAAACCGCTTTGGCTTATGGTATCCCTTTTCTGGGGAAAATTCCGTTTGATCCTGAAATGGTGGCGTGCGCAGACCAGGGGGTCGCGTTTCAGCAAAAATTCGCAGATTCCCCCATCACAGCGGCGTTTCAACAGATTATACAAAAAATGACATCCTGAAAAACATTTTTCAAAGATGCATACCCATAGAGGAGGAAATAATGAAAATTGCAGTAAGCGCCTCGGACAAAGATCTTGATGCTCCTATTAACCAGCGTTTTGGTCGGTGCGACTATTTTCTGATTATCGATTCAGACACCATGGAAACCCAAAGTTTTCCCAATGAAAATGGTGCCCAGTCCAGCGGTGCCGGGATACAGGCGGCCAGCTTTGTCATTTCCAAGGGGGCCAAGGCTGTGCTAACCGGCAACTGCGGTCCCAAAGCCATGGATGTGTTTGCCGCAGAAAACATCGCTGTATACACTGGCCAGGCAGGGACTGTCCGCCAGGCAGTAGAGGCATTTAAAAACAACAGACTTGCCGCATCATCGCCTTCAAAAGAAGATGCCCCCTCCCCTGGTGCCAACCAGGGACCCCGAATCCCGCCCACAGGCCGGGGCATGGGCGGCGGCGGCGGTATGGGCGGCGGCCGCGGTATGGGAAAGGGCGGCGGCAGAGGCGGCGGCCGGGGCATGGGGGGTGGCGGCGGCCAGGGTATGGGCGGCGGCAGGGGCCTTGGCGGCGGCTGCAGAAAGAACCGCTGACATCACAGTCCGGCAGCGCTTATTTCTGCAACAGCCTGGCGCAGGTGCTCACAGGAAAGCAGGTGGGTTTTAATCCCAGCGTTTGCCAGCACATAGCCCGGTCCTTTGTGGGAGATATCCTCTTTCATTCCCACATGGTCAACACCAAAATCCACCAGCCATTCCGCCACACGGATACCTTTTGCAGTCTCGGTTTCAGCATGGGGGTTTCCCACAATTTTCTGTCTGGTGATTGTCTGATCCCTGTGCCGGACATGCACCATGCCAAAATAGGGGGCTTCGCCAAAATGTGCACTGATCCTGCCGTTTTCATCTGCAAGGGGCAGGGCTATCCTGGCAAGCTCCCGCTGCTGGGGCTCATATAAAATGGTAATTTTTTCTATGTGGGGTATCTGCTCCCGGATCTTTTTTTCAAGCTGCTCACTGACCTGGTGGGCCTTTTCAAGGTGCCGGGTCTTTACGGTGACACCTGCGTGAATAAACTGAAACCGGCCGGCATTCCTGCCGGTTAAAGAAGTTATCTGGTCCACCAGGGGTTCTTTTTTTATGATCTTCTGTATCTGGTCCAGGGTGGCAAAATCAATGGATGCATCCAGCAGCACCCGCATGCCGTCAGACAAAAGCTCCCACCCGGCACGGGCAATAAAAACCAGGATCAGACACGCCCCCATCTGGTCAATGGTGATACCCCACAGGGTCCAGTCAACACCCAGATACCCCAGCACAGCAGCAAATAAAACCACCAGGGAGGAAAGCACATCCACCTGGCGGTGCCGGCCTTCGGCAACCAATGTAGGGGATTTTGTTTTACGGCCGATGACAATGGCATACCGTCCAAAAGCAAATGTCAGTATCGTGGCAAGGGCAAGCAGTCCCACAAAGGGCAAAGAGATCGCAGGTATTTTTTGTGAGGAAGAAAAAATACTTATGGTAATCTCATACCCGGCGATGAAAATAAAAATGGCAATGAGCACCGAGGCGACATTTTCAAGTTTGTACAGGCCCAGAGGAAATGCGCGGGTCTTTTTTGTGGACAGTTTTACCCCCCCATAGATCACAAGGGATGCCACAGCATCGGTGGCGGAATCAATGGCACTGGCAGTAATGGCAAGGCTTCCTGAAAAAAAGGCGAGCATGGCTTTCATACCCGCCAGAAACAGATTTAAAACAAAGGCATACCCGGCCACCCGGTATATCTGGATGGTTTCATCATCGATTTTGCTGTGTTTCTGGTCCATGACCTTCCTTAACATCCTGCTGTCTGCATGATGGGTTTTACACCGAAATCAGGACCAGGGCAACAAAGGCAGCCCCAACCCCCACCCACTGCTGAAACCTGAGTTTTTCTTTGAGAAACAGCCAGGCCAGCAGAACGGTTGCCGCCGGATAAAGTGAGGCCAGAACAGCGGAAACATCCAGCCGCCCCAGATGGGATGCGATGGAAAACAACAGATTGCCCAGTGCATCCAGCACACCGGTGATCCCGATGAAAAGCCATTGCCCTGTCAGGGAAACAGCTGGCCTGCCCATAAGCAGAATCACACCAAACAGCAAAGAAACAGATGCCAGTCTTGCCCCCACCAGGGGCCAGAAAATGGCCAGGTCATTTGCCTGGTCAATAAAAATAAAAAACAGCCCGAACCCCAGGCCCGCGGCAACGGAAAGCAGCAGTTCCCTGATGGTCATGCGGAACCCGGCCTCTCCGGATGACAACAACCACACCGCAACCATGAAAACCACAAACCCGGAAAACCGGACCAGTGACGGAGGCCCCTCATAAAATGCACTGTACCCGATGGGAACCAGGGCGGTGAGCACTGCCGACAAAGGGGCCACAATTCCCATGCGGCCGGTTGCCAGTCCCCTGTACAGGGCGATCAATCCAATGTTGCCGAAAATGCCGGCAAACGCCCCATAAATCAGATGGCTTGCCGGCGGGATTTTTTCAGCAAACCCCAGGGCCAGACCCAGGAGAAAAATTCCTCCCAGGAACTGGGAAAACAGCACCACATGCAGCAGGTTGCCTTTTCTGGAGGCCATTCCCCCGCTGAAATCCCCTGCCCCCCAAGCCATGGCACTGCCGATGCCGCAGGAAATTGCCAATGCTTCAGTGGTAATCATTAGAAAAGGGTTGCTTTCATTTAAAACACGTTTTCATCAAGGATTAGCGATATCAGGGAAATCATCCCCACAAGCTCCCCCTTGTCCTCCACAGGAGCCCGACGGATACCGGCCCGGTAGATAAGCCGCACCCCATAGCGAATATCCATGTCCGCCGGTACGGTAATCACCGGTTTGGTCATGACTTCATAGACATTCACCTCATCCAGGGACCGGCCCTGCAGTATCACACCTCTGACAATATCCTGGGATACCAGGATTCCCCAGGCATCGTCTTCATGCCGTTTGTTCACCAGAAGAGAGAATACATTGTTTTCCTTCATTTTTTTGACTGCTTCGCGGGTGGTGGCCATGCCGTCAATGGAGATGGTCCCCTTGTGCATCACATCCCTGACCCGAATGATTTTTGGTTTATCCGGTTCCATACATTGCCTTCCTTTAGATAAAAATAATGTAAACAGATGGTTACAGGTAACTGTCCCGGGCCTTTTGCTTGAATTTTTCAATCTGGCTTTCCAGGCCCACAACATGCTCCACCGGCAGCATAAACGCGATGCCGGTACCGGGCTTGCCGAATTCTCCGGCTGTTTTTATGACGGTCAACAGTTTTTCAGCCACATGTTCTTCCGCCAGCAGCATGATAATATCGGTCTGGGCTTCCAGGGTCAGGCCGAAAAATGTTTTTGCCTCTTTGATGCCGGTCCCTCTGGCGGGAATGATGGTGGCACCGGTGGCGCCCTCTTTTTTGACGGCATCGACAATCTTGTCGGTAATCTCCGCTTTTACAGAGGATAAAATGAGTTTAAACCGCATAGGTTTTCTCCGCTGTTCTGGTTTTACGATGGGTCATCCATACGGCCAGCTGGGCATATCCCAGCACCGATATGATAGGAAAAAGACTGGCAAAGGCAATGAGCCCGAATCCGTCCAGGGCGGGATTGCGGCCCGGCACAGTGGATGCCAGGCCAAGTCCCAGGGCCGCCACCAGGGGCACGGTAACGGTGGATGTGGTGACCCCGCCGGAATCATAGGCCAGTGCGATGATATTTTTCGGAGATACCAGGGTCAACAAAATAACCATGACATATCCCACGAGAATGTACATATAAAGCGGGGTGCCGGTGACAATGCGGAAGGTGCCCAGGCTGATGCCCACAGAGACCCCGATGGCGACGGTAATCCGCAGTCCCCACTGGCTGATGGTGCCCATGGATACCTCACTGGCCTTGTAGGCCACGGCAATGAGGGACGGTTCAGCAATGGTGGTGGCAAATCCGATCATGGCACCAAACAGATACACCCATCCATAGGCGGTCCAGTCTGCCAGGGCCGGTGGATCCGGGGTGCCGTAAATAAATACAGGGTCGGACAGCTGGGCTGCCATGATTTTTCCCAGGGGAAACAACGCTTTTTCCAGGCCGGCCAGAAACAGGGCCAACCCAATCACCACATACACACCGCCCAACAACACACGGCCCAGGTGGGGAATGGGCTGGCGGAGGACCAGCAGCTGAAATCCCCCGATCAAAAGGATGATCGGCAACACATCCCGGCCTGTGGCAACCAGTATTTTCACGAAATCCATCAAAAAATCCAAAAGCGGTCCCCTCCTTTTATCAGTTGAAAATAAGCAGTCCGTATCCCATGACAAAAATCATGGGCAGCAGTGAAGCAAAGGCGATGAGTCCAAACCCGTCCAGCAGCGGGCTTCTGCCCTGGATGGAAGATGCCAGTCCCACCCCCAGGGCCGCAACCAGGGGTACGGTAATGGTGGAAGTAGTCACCCCGCCAGCATCATAGGCAATGCCGATGATCTCTTCAGGGGCGATGATGGTCATGAGCATCACCACCACATATCCGCCGATGATCAGATAATGGATGGGCCAGCCCTTGAGGATGCGAATAACCCCCACCAGGATGGCCAGGCCCACGGAAACCGCCACACTGATGCGCAGCCCCAAGGCATAGGTGGTCAAAGATTTTTGATCCGGATGGATCAACCCCCCTTTGCCTGCGATATCAGCGGCTTCGGCTGCCACGGCAATCAGGGCAGGTTCGGCAATGGTGGTGGAAAACCCCAGGGCAAAGGCAAACACCAGCAGCCAGAACAGGCTGCCTTTTCTGGCCAAGGCATACGCCATGGCTTCACCAATGGGAAACAGCCCCATTTCAAGCCCCTGGACAAACAGGACCAACCCGGCCACCACAAGCAGTGCGCCGAAAATAACCTCACCCAGCTGGGGTAGCGGTTGTCTGATAACAACAAGCTGAAAAAAAGCGATCACCACAATGATGGGAAGCAGATCCATCAGAGCGGTTTTAATTTTTTGAAAAATAATGGGTAAAATCTTCATGGTATCATGCTGGTGCCCGTTATCGGTAATACAGTTGTTGTCATTTTTCCTGTCGGGCAGCCAGCCGGAATAATCAGCATCTGAATGCGACAGGATCTGATGGACTTTTTGCATCCTAAAGTCGGGCTTTTTTTTTGTCAAGGCATTATCGCTTTTATGAAACACTGTCATAAACGGTACAACGTTTTTCAGGTGAAAAACCGTTGGCCCGAAAGATGCGGTATGTTATACAATTGGGTAAAAATTGCAGAACCAGAAGAAAATAAGGATAAGGAAAACATATCGATGCTCAAAACCATGGCAACCCAGCTGACAATAATTTTTAAAATGGGCAGCAAAAAAAGCAATGGCTGGATTCTGATCAAATTCGCATTGATACTGGCGTTTCTGTTTACCTTGTTCTCGGTGCTGTTTCATGTACTGATGCTGTATGAAGGCCGTGAATACAGCTGGATAACAGGGTTTTACTGGACCTTGACCACCATGTCCACCTTGGGATTCGGTGATATTACCTTTCACAGCGATGTGGGCCGGCTTTTTTCCATAGTGGTATTGTTCAGCGGAATTGTTTTTCTGTTGGTGATGCTGCCTTTTACTTTTATCCAGTTTTTTTATGCCCCGTGGCTGGAGGAACAGAACAAGGCCCGGGCACCCAGATCCGTTCCTGACACCATGTCCGGGCATGTGATTCTCACCTATTTTGATGCCGTGGCTGTCACGCTCATTGAAAAACTCAACCAATACGGATTTACATATGTGATTCTCACATCCGGGCTGCAGGATGCCTTGGATTTATATGACCAGGGCTACCGTGTGGTGGTGGGTGAACTGGATGACCCGGACACCTACCGCCGTCTGCGCATTGATCAGGCCGCACTGGTGGTGGTGTTGAATGATGACATTGCCAGCACCAACATCATTTACACAATCCGGGAAACCAATGACAGGGTGAAAACTGTGACCAATGCCGACCTGGAAGACTCCCTGGATATTCTCAAACTAGCCGGCAGCACCCATGTTTTCCAGTTTACCCAGATGCTGGGCAGAGCACTTTCCCGCCGGGTTCTGGGAATCAACATGCAGGCCAATATCATCGGGCAGTTTGATGACCTGCTGATTGCCGAAGCCCCGGTCATGCGGACCTGGCTCCAGGGGAAAACAATGGCGGAAAGCCGTTTGCGGGAAATCTGCGGCGTGACCGCCGTTGGGGTCTGGGAACAAGGCAAGTTTCATATTCCCACCCCTGAAACCCGGATCACGGAATCCACGGTGCTGGTGCTGGCCGGAACCAAAAAACAGCTGGAACAGTTTGACGACTCCATTGCTTTGGCTGATAACAAAAAGACTGATACCAGCCGTCCGGTGGTGGTACTGGGAGGCGGCCGGGTGGGCCAGGCAGTGGCAGAAGCCCTGCATGTCCGGCGGGTTGCTTTTTGTGTAGTGGAAAAAAGACCCGGCATTGCAGACAAGCACCCCAACTTTATCCATGGGAGTGCCGCAGACCGCAAAACCCTGGTCGAGGCCGGCCTGGAAAATACCCCGTCAATCATCATAACCACCCATGACGACAATTTAAATATTTACCTGACCATTTACTGCCGCCGTCTGCGGCCGGATGTACAGATTATCAGCCGGGCAAGCCTTGACAGAAACATAAATACCCTGCACCGGGCCGGTGCCAATCTGGTGATGTCCTTCAGTTCGCTGCTCACCACCACCATCATGAACCTGATTCAACCCCAGAAAATGCTCATGCTTTCCGAAGGCCTCAATGTATTCCGGATGCCCCTGCATGCCAGACTGAAAAACAAATCCTTGATTGATATCCAGATCAGGGAAAAAACCGGGTGCAGTGTGGTGGCTGTCAAAAAAAATGAAAAGCTGATCATCAACCCGGACCCGGCCATTGTCCTTGAAAAAGGGGATGAACTGGTGCTCATCGGTACTGCCGACGCAGAAAAGATGTTCATCGAAAAATATCCGGCAGCCTCGGAATAACCGCCATACCGATCAAAAATTGCGCCTCCCGCAAAACAGGTTAACAATGAAATTCGGAAACATCTCCTATAACGTTACCGTTATGATCTGACACACACCTGTGATAAGGTAACGGCATCTTGTGGCCTGAATCACCCCCCGGAAAACCATGAGCAAAGCCAGGTTCCTGCCTGTTTTGCCCATGTTTTCAAAAACATAGTTTTTCTGGCATGAATCTTGATATAGTTTATGCCGGAAGCAGCAGCAATGCAGACATACAACGCAAAAGGATGCCAAAAATGAAAATAACAGAATTTGCACCTGATATAAAAGACAAGGTGGCGCTGGTGGATTTCAGTGCACCCTGGTGCGGGCCATGCAGGCAGATGGCACCGATCATCAAAAATCTGGTGGAAAAATACAATGACAGGGCAGCTATTGTAAAAATAAACCCCGATTCCCAGCCTGCGGTGGCAACCCACTACATGGTCCAGAGCATCCCCACCCTTATTTTGTTTGACCAGGGCAGGGAAATAAAGCGGTTTGTGGGGGTCCAGTCCCCGGAAACCCTGGAAAAAAACTTAGATGCTGTTCTGACAAAAAAATCATAGCGCAATTGATGCGCCAGGAGGAAATATGGGCAGATGTGTGAACCATCCGGAAAGACAAACCAGTTACCATTGCATGAAACACAACATCTATTTGTGTGACCAGTGCCTGACATGCCGTGATCCGGACATTTACTGTAAATTCAGATCATCCTGCCCCATTCACTTTGTATCAAAAAAAGGCTTTGACGATACAAACAGCCGGCAAACATGCGTAAAGGAAAACCTGTCATGATAAAAGCGTTGACATATATCCAGAAAAACCTGGTATGGACCATCCCTGTTTCCATGGGTTTCGGATTAATTTTCGGATACCTGTTTGACACCTCTTCTTTAAAACAGCTGATAATCCCGGTTACCTTTATCATGGTCTATCCCATGATGGTAACCTTGCATGTAAAATCTGTTTTTAAAGGCAGGGATCTCAAACTCCAGACCATCACCCAGGTGATCAATTTTGTATTTATCCCGCTGCTCGCTTTTTTTATCGGGAAAATGATGCTGTCCGGCCAGGACCCCAAATACGGTCTCTGGGCCGTGGGATTGTTTCTGATCGGTGTGCTGCCAACCTCCGGCATGACCATTTCCTGGACCGGGTTTGCAAAAGGCAGCAAAGAGGCCGCCATAAAAATGGTGGTATTCGGTCTCATTATCGGATCCCTTGCCGCACCTGTCTACACAAAGGTGTTCATGGGAGCGACCATAGACGTTAATATGCTCCATATGTTCAAACAGATTGCTATTTTTGTTTTCCTGCCCCTTGTTGTCGGGCTTTTAACCCAGACCTACGGCAAAAAAAAATATGGCCGCAAAGACTGGAATGAAAGAATCAAGCCGAAATTTCCCCCGTTTTCAGCCTTGGGCGTTGTGCTCATCGCATTTTTGGCCATGTCTCTCAAGGCAAGACATATCATTGCCAATCCCGGGGATATTTTCATTATCCTGCTGCCGCTGGTGGTTTTTTACCTGGTTTCCTATGTACTGCTGACCTTTGTCGGCCGGTTTTTGTTTAACAGAGAAGATGCCATCGCCATGGTGTTCGGCGTTGTCATGCGGGATCTTTCCATCGCCTTGGCCATTGCCATGACTGCCTTTGGGAAAGAAGGCCTCACTATTGCCCTGTTGATATCTCTGGCCTATATCATCCAGATCCAGTCTGCCGCCTGGTATGTCAAATTTGTCAATGTCATGTTCGGTGCCCCAAAAACAGCTGCGCCTGAAAAACCGCAACCAGATGCCACAGAAGATTCACAAACTGAGGACGTAGGATTTTCCGGATCAGTGATCGTGGATATTAAAAAAATCCTTTTTGCCACAGACCTATCATTGACTGCCCGGCATGCAGTAAAATATGCCTGCAGCATCGGAAACCAATACAATGCCTCTGTTTATGCCGTTCATGTTGTGCCAGATATCCTGGATGAATACTCTTCCGGAGCCGGAGTCAATCTACTGGAAAAAATGGACAAAAACGAGAGAGATGCTCTGAACCGCGATAATATCGCGGCGGCAAAAAAGGCAATGCACAAACGGATGCGGATCACCTCCCAGAAAGTGCTGTCAGAAATTCCCCATTGCCCGTTGTCGGAAAACCGTATCATTGTCACGGCCGGTGATCCGGTGGATGAAATTTCAAAAATCGCCCGGGAAGGCAGTTTTGATCTGATTATCATGGGAACCCATGGCCATGGTGAGTTTGAAAAAATGATGCTGGGAAGCACTGCCAGCGGCGTGATGTCAAAATCCACAATTCCGGTGCTGGTGGCTCGGCCTTCTTAAGCCGCGATACCGGTCAACGGTGATACGGGTTATCGAAAACATCACTGTTCCGATAACCCGTATGCTGTTGTCACATCACAGTTTCAACGGCTCTGTTTCAGATTCGGCATACCTGACTGTCCAGGATGGCCATATTTTGGTTGACAAATGGGGCATGCTACTTTACCTGTTAAAGAGGAAGGACTGGAAGATCCAATTTTTTAGACAACGGTGAATCCTTTTTAACGAAAAACCGGACAAGGAGGGCAGCCATGGCCGTAAAATTGATGCACTACTGGACGATCAACCCTTCCAGCAAAGATGCTTACGCCAGCTTCATCATCAAAAAATACATCCCCGGCCTGAACCGCCTGGGAGTGCATACGGTAGCCGGCTGGTCCGTGCTGGTGGGATCCTACAGTGAAGTGATCTTGGAAACGATCAGCAGCGAACTGGATCAGCTGGAAGCTGCCTTTAAAACCAATGAGTACCGGAAATTGAAATCTGAACTGCTCAATTTTATCAAAAGCTATAAAACCAAAGTCATGATGCCCATTGCAAAACGGGGCAGCTACTCCATGAGTATTGCCGAGGACACCATCAAGTTCAACCAGATGTGGGATGTAATCACCCTGAAACCCGGTGATTACAAGAGCTATGAGCAGTTTGTCACCCATGAATTTTACCCGTTACTGGAAAAAATCGGTGTCCATCTTGCCGGCGAATGGGAAGTTTTGATCGGAGATGAGCCGCACACGGTCTGTGAAGGCAGGGTGAACAATGTCAGCGCTCTCATTCCCGCCCTCCAGAGCCCCGAGTTCCGCAGAGCCAAAAAGAGACTCAAACTGTTTGTTGAAAATTACCAGAGCCGGATCCTGTCTTTTCACATTCGAAAGATAAAGGGCTACCGGTCAGTAGGGTATGAACTTGTAGACCACTGATCTGTTTTCATCAAAAACCCCCAGACAATACTGGCTTGCTGTCCAGCTTCAGCTGTTTCAGGTAATAAAAAAAAGCAGAACCATCAGCATGATGATGGTGAATACCGCTGTGGAACCGATGGTAAACAAAGACCGGTTGAAGGTGTCCATGAAACGCTTTTCTACCCCGTGGGGCCCCTTGACCGTTACGCCGGTCAGATACCACAAGGGCCGGATCAGCATCAAACTCAACCGGGCCGGGCCGGACTGAAAAAATGTATTGAGGCGGCTGGGAAGCGCTTCCCCCAGATATTTATGCGCCCGGGCGCTCAGATAGTCCATACCTTTGCTGGCACCCAGCCGGAATACCCGTCCGCCCATCCGGTAGAACCAGTCCATGTCCAGGCTGATGAGCGCTTCCGGAGTCAGTTTTTTCAGAAAAATAAAAAATCCCAGGGCCGTGAACAGCAGAATCTGCAGCGATTCCGTCACATGATACGCGGTATAGGGTTCATAGGTTGCAGCATAGGGCAGCATGTCATACAGATACGGGGTGTACACACCGATAAAAATGCATAAAAACGCGGCAATCCCCATGGCCAGCTGCATGTGCATGGGCGGATCTTCAGCTTTTTCCCAGGTGTCTTTTGTACAGTTTTTTTTCCCGAACCAGATAAAATAAGGCACTTTGAGTCCTGTGTGCAGAAAGGTACCGGCCGAGGCAAGGGTCAGCAGAAACGCGGCCCAATAGAGATGGTCGTCAAACCCGGCCGCCACGATCATGGATTTGCTCACAAACCCTGAAAAAAAGGGAAAAGCGGATATCGACAATCCACCGATCAGGGTGAAGACAAAAGCCCGGGGCATTCTGCTGTACAACCCCCCCATGTCGGTGAAGCGGCTTTTGCCGGTCATATACAGTACCGACCCGACACCCATAAACAACAGTCCCTTGTACAGGATGTGGGCAAAGGCATGTGCACAGGTCCCGTTGATGGCAAGTTCTGTGCCGATCCCCACCCCGGCCACCATATACCCCACCTGGCTGATGATATGGTAGGCCAGAAGCCTTCTGGCATCGTTTTCCAGCACTGCGTACACCACACCGTACAGGGCCATGACCACCCCTAATGGAATCAGGATCTCCATACCGACAAACCCCCGGGCCAGGGCATACACAGCGGTTTTCGTGGTAAAGGCGCACATGAACACCGCCCCGCTCACCGTGGCTTCGCCATAGGCATCCGGCAGCCAGGCATGCAGGGGCGGCACGGCCGCATTCAACATAAACCCGACCAGGATCAGATACACCGGGACTGTAGGCCGGCTGACATCCAGGAGATGGAACCCCAGGTCTCCGGTGGCATGGTACAGCAGCACTATGCCTGCCAGCAGGACCAGACCCCCGGCGGCATGAACCAGCAGATACCGGAATCCGGCCCATACCGATTCCGGCCGCCGGCGGAACCACACCAGAAACACCGAAGAGAAGGCCATTACTTCCCAGAATAGAAACAGCACCAGAAAATCTCCGGCAAAGATCACCCCCAAAGAACCCGCCACATAGATCCATGCCGCTGCCATCTCAAAGGGGTTATCCACATGCAGGCCGTACAGGGTGCCGATAATGCACATCAGGGTCATGATATTGGCGAACACCAGGCTCAACCGGTCCACCCGGCCGAAGGTCAGATCCCATTCCAGAAACGGGAATACCCCGAACACCCCCTGGGGCATCCACAGGACCGCACCAAAGGCCAGAATCGGCACCAGCAATAGATACGGCCGGAAGAGCCGCCCCTTCACCAGCGGAAGGGCCAGTGCCCCGGCCATCAGGATCAGGCCCGGATGCAGCCACAGATTATTGATCATAATAATCCTCCTGTCTGGTAATGCCCAGCTTGCCGAACCATTTGGAAACAAAGATGATCACCACGCAGGAGACAAACCCGAACACCGCCCAGAACCCCGGCAGATTTTCCGCTGCGGTGTGGGCCTTGTCCTTGTCCAGCAGCAGCCCGTCATACCCCGCCAGCAGGGCCAGAATCATGCAGCATACCTGGATCACGCGCCTGAGCCGGTGCCGCAGAAATTTGATCAGATCGACTATCATGATATCACCATCCGGACAAACTGCATCATTACACCGGGAAAGATGCCTGCCAGCAGTGACAGGAGTGCTGCCGCCACAATCGGCACCACCATGAGCAAAGGCGCTTCCCGGATGCCTGTATCACCGGTTTCCCCATCCGGGGGCCGCCCGAAAAACGCCTGAAAGGTCACCGGTGCAAAATAAACGATATTGAGCATGGTGGAGGCCACCAGCACCAGAATGATGGCCATCTGACCGGCATCCAGTGCTCCTGTAAGCAGGTACCATTTGGTGATGAATCCCCCCGCTGGCGGTGCCCCGATCATGGACAGGGATGCCAGGGCAAAAGCCCCGAAGGTAAAGGGCATCACCCGGCCCAGCCCCCCCATTTCTGAGATGTTTTTCTTGCGGGTGGCCACATAGACCGCCCCGGCACAGAAAAACAGGGTGATCTTGGCAAGGGCATGGTTAACGATGTGGATGATCCCGCCCTGGACCGCCGCAGGTGTGAGCAGGGCCACCCCCAGAATGATGTAGGACAGCTGGCTGATGGTGGAATAGGCCAGCCGGGCCTTGAGGTTGTCCCTGGTCATGGCGATGATGGATGCGGTCACAATGGTGAAGGACACAACATAGACCGTCAAAATGCCGAGGTTGAGGGCATCCATCAGATCGATGCCGAACACGTACAGCATGACCCGGGTGGTGCAGAACACCCCCACCTTGACCACGGCCACCGCATGAAGCAGGGCGGAAACAGGGGTCGGGGCCACCATGGCACCGGGCAGCCAGGCATGCATGGGCATCACCCCGTTTTTGGCAAACCCGAACAGGCAGGCAACAAACAGGCAGGTCACCAGGGTATCCCCGGTGCCGGGAGGGATGATGCCGGTATGGATATTGTCGGCAAAGGTCAGGTTTCCCCCCAGGGTAAACATAATGACCATGGCCGGCAGAACCAGTCCCACCGACCCCCCCAGAAGAAAGGTCAGGTATTTGCGGGCCCCGCCGCGGCCTTCTTTGTCCTGGTGGTGGGCCACCAGGGGCCAGGTGGAAAGAGAGAGCATCTCATAAAACAGATACAGGGTCAGCAGGTTGCCGGAAAAGGCCACCCCGATGGCTGCACACAAAGACAGGGCAAAACAGATGAAAAACCGGGTCTGGGCATGTTCGGACAGTCCCCGCATATACCCGATGGTATAGGCCGCCGCCACAATCCACAGAAACGATGACACCAGGGCGAACACGATGCCGAACGCATCTACCTTGAACCGGATGGCCAGTTCCGGCAGCACCTGGATCAGGGTCACCTCCACCACATTGCCGGCCAGGACCCAGCCGGCCAGCAGCAGCACCATGCTGAACTTTACAGCCGCCGCCGCAAAGGTCCAGAACTCCCTCAGGTTGGGGTGCCGGCGGCTCAGCGCAATCAGGGGCACAGCCCCTAA
>JAABSB010000047.1 GCA_011390615.1 Desulfotignum sp.
GGGTTGTCGGACGGATCGGCAGCATCAGATATCCAGACCCGTGAACAGGTCATCGACGGTATCGACTTTTCTGCCTTGCCCCTCCCTTGCATCCAGCATCGCCTGGCGGGTTTCTGCATTGGGGATGCGCAGATCAAACGGAATCCCCTGGTGTGCGATAATCTGGCGGTAATACATTTCATATGCCGCAGATATGGAAATGCCCAGATCTTTGAGGATTTTTTCCGCCTGTTCTTTAATTTCCGGTGTCAAGCGGGCATGGGTCATTGCAGTTTTGGCCATGGTACGCTCCCTGTGATTTTTGTTTATGTGTACCAAAATGGTATACATAAACCGGAAAAATGTCAAGTTGGCAAGGCTTTTTTGTTTACAAAAGAAAAAGCAGATGGCATAGTCATGCCCGGGTGAGACGACCGCACCCGGCGGCAGGTATCATTCTGAAATCAACGTTCTCAGACCGGGCTTGTAAAATTATTGTCAGGAGGTTAGTTCATATGGAAGGAAAGGATCTTGTGAACCTGCTGGTGGATGATGACCAGCACCAGGTGCTGAAAACTTTGACATCATCCATGCCGGATGTGATCCTCAATGACCGGCAGATCTGTGATTTTGAACTCCTGGTCACCGGGGTGTTTTCCCCGCTCAAAGGATTTATGACACGGATGGATTATGAGTCGGTCCTGGACCGGATGCGTCTGTCTTCGGGTGAGCTGTGGCCGGTGCCTGTCTGCCTGGATATCCATGAAACCCTGGCCAATACACTGGAGGCGGGCCAGTTCGTGGTGCTCCGGGACCAGGAAGGGTTTCTTTTGGGTGTCATGTCTGTGGCCGATATCTGGCCGGTGGACAGAGAAAAAGAAGCCCTGGCCGTATACGGTACCCTGGACAACACCCATCCCGGCGTGGATTATCTGTTCAACAAATGCGGGCAGTACTATATCGGCGGGACCATCCAGGCCCTGAACCTGCCCATTCATCCGGATTTCAGGCATATCCGCCAGACCCCGGCCGAGGTGCGCGCCCAGTTTGAAAAACTGGGGTGGAAGCGCATTGTGGGATTCCAGACCCGGCAGCCCATTCACCGGCCCCAGTTCGAGATGACCATCCAGGCCATGCAGAAAGCCCGGGCCAACCTGCTTATACTGCCTGTCAGCGGCATTCCCGGTCCCGGAGACTTTGACCATTACACCCGGATGCGCTGCTACCAGAAGGTGGGGGCCCAGTATCCCCCCAATTCCCATATGCTCAACCTGCTGCCGTTGTCCATGCGCATGGCCGGCCCCAGGGACGCCTTTTTGCACATGATCATCGGCAAAAATTTCGGGTGCACCCATTTTGTCATCGGCCACAACCATGCCAGCCCCGGAGAAGACAGCAGCGGCAACCCGTTCTACCCCCCTGACCAGGCTGCAGCCCTTGCCACTGAAGCGGAAAAAGAGCTGGGCATCGAACCGGTATTTTTTGAGGAAATGGTCTACCTGCCCTTTGATGATGAATTCTGCCTGGCCAGCCAGGTGAACGGGTCCCAGGAAACCATCTCCTTTACCGGCAAAGATATCAGGGACCGTATCCGCAAAGGCAAGCGCATACCGGACTGGGCATCTTTTCCCGAGGTGATTGCCGAGCTGGACCGGTCCTATCCCAGCCCGGCCCGGCAGGGATTCACCATTTTTCTCACCGGTCTTTCCGGTTCCGGCAAATCCACCATAGCAAAGGTGCTGCATGCCAGGTTTCTGGAGATGGGGACCCGGCCGGTGTCACTGCTGGACGGGGATATTGTCCGCCGCAACCTGTCTTCTGAACTCAATTTCTCCAAGGAACACAGGGACATCAATGTCCGGCGCATCGGATTTGTGGCCTCGGAGATCACCAAGAACCGCGGTATCGCCATCTGTGCCCCCATTGCCCCGTACCAGCGCACCAGAGATGAGATCCGCAGGGATATTGAGCAGTACGGCGGTTTTTTTGAAATTCACGTGTCCACCCCCATTGCAGAATGTGAAAAGCGGGATAGAAAAGGGATGTATGCAAAGGCCCGGGCCGGCCTGATCAAGGGGTTCACCGGTGTGGATGACCCCTATGAAACCCCGGAAAATGCGGAACTGCACATCGACACCACCCATATCACCCCGGAGGAAGCTGCCCAGGAAGTGCTGCTGATGTTAAGCCGCAAAAAATTTGTGTGAGATATGATAACCCATGCTGCGTTTTTTGCCCGGGACAATCATCCGCCAGGCACCTGCCGGATCTACCAGAAACCCCATTGCCCGGTAAAGTAGACATACAGGGCAAGGCCCAGGTTGGTGATGCCGTGGGCCACCACACATGACAACAGGTCTTTGCGGATGATCCACAGGGCAGATATCACAAGGCTGTAGGCAATGGCGGCCGGCCATTCCACCACCAGATGTCCGGCGCTGAATGCAATGGTGGATATGGCAATGGCGGCAACACTCCAGGCACCGGGTGCCACATCTCTGATATGGCGATGGTCCAGTGCCGTATCCAATGCCTTTCCCGCTCCCTGCGCCCGCCGGTTCTCATCCCATTGTAACGCCACCCGGAAAATATATCCCCGGATGAACAATTCTTCAAAAACAGGCACAATGAGCGATGCTGCCACGATTCTTAGAAAAAAAGATGTTTTTGACCATGGTTCCGCCCCGGTTTCCACAAAAGGCCACAGCAGCAAAAGCCACACCACCAGACCCGCCAGCCCGAAAATTATCCCGTAAATTATAGAACCTGCCCTTTTTAAAGGCCCTGACAGGGGAACATACCATTTCCATCCCCAGAACAAAAGCAGCGGCACAATAATGATTTTTAACAGATACCGTATTTCATCCGGCACCCGGTCCTGGGTGAGAACAGCGATGCCCACATAGGCAAAATACGGCACCCCGTAAGGAAGCAGAAGGCTCCTGTTTGAGATTGTCTGTGGATCTGGTGCTGCTTTTTTCACTGTTCCTGCCCTGCCTTTAAAAAATATTTTTTGTCAGAATAGTAACCATATCTAAATTATCTGAAATCTGTCAATATATTTTCCTTGACACCGCCATTCCACTAAAGATAAATCATTATTAGAATTACGTTCGAAAAACGGGCACTCTTTGACAGGGCGATACTGTCCCGGTTCTTGAAAAAGGCGGCTATGGGCGTAAAAGAGCGGAAAAAAATGAAAAAACAGATGCTGCTCAGCAAGGGGGAAGAATGACAGGTATGATCTCGCTGGATGAAAAAATCGCTTTGAACGGCAGGATTGCTCTGGTCACCGGATCAGGCAAAAAATCCGGCATCGGCTATGCCATTGCCCGGAAAATGGCATCCCAGGGTGCCCATGTCATCATTGCCGACTACGGCAATGCCGGGGATTTCAAGGCAGATGTGGACACCGGCACCTTCCAGGAGATGGCTGCCATTGCGGATGAACTGGCATCAGAATTCGGTGTGGAAACCCTGGCAGTGAATGTGGATGTCACTGACACACAAAAAGTGGAGCAGATGGTAAAAGATGTCCAGAAAAAATTCGGATACATTGACATTTTGTGCAACAATGCCGGCGCCACCTTCGGGGTGCCCAACGGGGTACATACCTATGATGAAGATGCCTGGATCAAAACCGTGGATGTCAATCTTCACGGGGTGTTCCGGGTTTCCAAGGCGGTTGTGCCCCTGATGGCGCAAAAAGGCGGGAGCATCATAAACACCGCATCCCGGGCCGGCAAGGTGCCGCCCCTTTTCAACGGGGCCTATGCCGTGTCCAAGGCCGGGGTGATCATGCTTACCAAAGTCATGGCAAAAGAGCTTGCCGGTATGAAGATCCGGGTCAACGCCATATGCCCGGGCCAGATCATGACAGACCTGGAGCGCTGGCGCTTCGGTCTGGAAGCCCAGTTTTTCAACACCACGGTGGAAGAACAGGAGCGCAAAATGTGTGACACCATCCCCCTGGGCCGCATCGGCATCCCGGATGAAGTGGCGGACATGGCGGTTTTCCTGGCATCCGGTGCATCCGCCTATGTTACAGGTCAGGCCATAAACATCTGCGGCGGGCAGCTCATGGAGCTTTAACAGTGGTAACAGCGGGGTGACTACAAACTGCTACAACCGCACCGTGGACCTGCCCATCCCGGGTGATGTCAAGGGGTTTCTGGCAGCATTTTCTTCTCTATTTGGGACGGTGATTTTTGAGGTGTTGGTGCACAATGCCCAGGCCCTGAATATCTGCTACTGGACCACCCGGATGACCGGTCTTCCGGAACCTGACTGCCGGGCTGTCTGCATAGAGGTGGGAATCCAGAACTCTGCTCTATGCCTGGTCCTCACATTTTTCGGACGTCTGGGATATCTGATTTCTCGTCTCTCTCCCCCATTAAATGAGCACCTGATGACCCGGTAATTTCAAAAATCTTTCAATGATTACCCGAGTATATATAATCCACTACATTAATCGTCCACAATCAGTCGGCCTGTGTTTTTTTCCACCTGGATGCAGCGGTCATCATAGAGTCTTTGCATCTGATAGTCTTTGGTATTTGTGATTTCCAGGTCAGGCAGGTGGTTGTCTTTGAGCCATTTTCTAATGATGGGGATCTGTTCCGGATCTCCTGCCCTGGCGGTAAATATCTTGATCCGGATCCCGTTGTTCAGCATTTTTTTTACCAGTTCCAGCATGGCAGGAACCGGTTCTCCGATGCGGTCCATACCAGCGGAAAGATTATCACAGGCCAGTGTGCCGTCAAGATCAATGCCTGTCCAGATTCTTGGCACCACCGCATCTGCCCTGTCAACAGACCTGTTTCGGTTATGGTTTACAGGGTCTGCAGGCGGGATGGCATATTCTTTGACAATTTCCTGCTTTGCCTTGTGAAAATAATTTTTTATGCGTTCAAACATAGGGGTCACCTTCAGAAAATATTAAGGATTCCCCCTGTAAAAGTCAAGAAAACCCCTGCTGAATCTGAATGGAAAAGAGGACGGAATATGTTTTTCATTGAACTGGCATACCGATTTCATGTAATATACTGTAAAAAGGCAGATAAAAAAAGAACACATACATGCTTAACAGTGATCAGGATTGACCTTCATGCATCTGTTTGTCCGGGTTTCATATAAGATATTTAACAGGAGGCGTACCTTGAAAAAAATCATATGGTTTGTACTGGCTGCCATGCTTTTTTGCGCAGCTGCAGGGGCTGAAACAAATCAGTTATCCAACGGGTCCATGGAAAAAGATCTGTTTGCAGCAGGCGTACTTCAGTTTAAACAAGGGGAATACCAGGAGGCTGTTGATACATTTACCAATCTCATCGATCGGTTTCCACAGAATGCAGATGCCTTTAAAAACAGGGGTGTCGCCTATATGAAACTGGAAAAATTCGATGATGCCATTGCGGATTTTGAATCTGCTAAAAATATTTCTCCCAACCTGAAGGGGCTCTACAGTAACCTCGGGGTGATATGGTATTACAAGGAAAACTATGAAAAAGCCATTGAAAATTATAACAGGGAAATTGAGATCACCCCTGACAATGCGGTGGCATATTTTAACCGGGCCCTGTGCATGACCGAACTGGGTGAGATTGATAATGCCCTTTCCGACCTGACTGCTGCCATCTCTATTTCCCCTGATTTCTACTGGGCCATCTGTTACAAGGCAGATCTGCTTGCCCACGCCGGCCGGGTTGAAGAAGCCGGTGCATTGTATGAAATGGCTATTGAAATAGACCGCGAAACCCCCTATGCCATTGAAAAACTTGCCCGGCTTCAGGAGTCTGCCACAGATGCTGCCGGCAAAGGGTCTTTTGCAGCATCTGACCAGGGTGCTGACTCCCAGGCAGATAGTGACCTGTCCGGTACTGCAGACCAGACCGAAGCTGCGGAACAATCCAAGGGTACAGACCAGCCGGTGACCAGGGCCCATGCAGGAGATGAAAACACAGGGGCAGGATCTGAGGCACCCGTGTATACCCTCCAGTCAGGGGCATTTCTTAACCAGGAAAACGCACGGAAGTTAAAAGAAAAACTTATTGAAAATGGGTTTGATACCAAAATACTGGTCCTCATGGACAAAAAGCAGCGCTCCTGGTATCTGGTGCGGTCCGGTCGATATACCACAAGAAATGATGCCCGAAAAGAAACCGAAGCACTGCAAAAGTTGACCGGCATAACCCCTGCTATTCGTCCGGAAGGTGACTGGTAACTGACTGCCTGGTATTTTCTTCGGGCCGGAAACCGGCTTGTCCATATTTTTTTTTATATGAAAGCTGTCAGTACTCAGTTATCAGCTTTCAGTAAATAATTGCAAATTTCTCCCTGCTGGTTACTAAGAGCTAACGGCTAACAGCTGATGGCTTTCATGTTTCATTGTGCCCGTCAGGGCATGGCCGTTATTACCGGTCATCCTGTATCAGGGAAATTTCCACCCGGCGGTTTGTCCGGCGGCTGTCCGGGTCGGTATTCGGGGCAGCCGGCTGGTAAGGACCAAAGCCTTCCACTGAAATCAGGGCCGGATTTACATCCCGTGCCATGAGAAATTTGGCCACACCCAGCGCCCTTGCCACAGAAAGTTCCCAGTTGGAGGGAAATCTGGGCGTATGAATCGGTGTACTGTCTGTATGGCCTGACACCACGATACGAAATCCCTGTTCCCTGGACAGGGCATCAGCTATTTTTGTCAACGGTCCTTTGATATGTTCCAGCAGCTCGGCCCGGCCTGTGGAAAAACTGATATTTTCACCTATGACCAGTTTGATACGGTCCCGGGTCATCCTGATTTCATAATCAGACAGGGAAGTGCCGGCCATGGCCAGGTGCAGATCCTTTTCCAGGGCCGCAAACCCCGGGGTGCCCCGATTTTTGTCCACGTCATGGGAAGGGGTATCGGGCGCAGGTCTGGTGTCTTTTTGTGGTTTGGTGTGATCCTGGAAAACAGGCGTTTTGAAAACCTTTGCAACCTGTCCCTGTGTTTTTGTGAGGTTTCTTGGGGTATCCGGCGGGGTCGGGGCTGCATAGAGCATGATAAAAAAAATCAAAATCAGGGTCATGAGATCCAGCATGCTCCAGAGACTGGTATCTTCAGGTTCAAAAGCGTTTAAAAACTGGCTTCGCTGCAGGCGCAGGCGTTTTCTTTCAGAGATTTCCAGTTCTGTTCTCAAATTTCTGACAAGGGTATCAGATTTCATGGGAAATCACCTGACATATTCTTTTTCCAGAGACAGTTTCATCTCCGGTACTTCTTTTGGATTTTTTTGCCTGTTGACCGCAACACCGGCACAGGTGCTGTCATCTTCAAAAAACTCGCCGATGCAATACCGCAGGCGGTACCTGATGAGTTTGGAATTGACATTCTCGGAAATGTCCAGGATACCTTCAATGATCAGTGCCAGTTCAATGGAATCCTGCCGGGTTTGTTCCGTGATTTTTTTGGACATGGGCAGGGCCAGCACATTGGCATACAGCAGGCCGTAAAAGGTGGTGAGCAGGGCCATGGCAACCCCTTTGCCGATCATTTCCGGGGACCCCATGTGGTGGAGGACATTGATCAGGCCGATGATGGTGCCCACGAACCCGAATACCGGCATGAGCTTCACCATGGTATTGACCAGTTCCGCCTGGGAACGGCGGGCGGACAGAAAGCTGTCATACCGCCGTTCCAGTGTCTTGAAAATGGTATACCGGTCATATCCGTCCACCACCATTTCAACGCCCATTTTTAAAAAATCATTGTCGATCTTTTTGGATTCTGCATCCAGGGCCATATCCCCTTTGGAGCGCTTAATAATGGAAAGATTTTCAATCTCATCAATAATCTGGCTGAAATCTTTTTTCTCTTTGGAAAAAGCCCTGCAGATGCTTTCAAAAAGCGCTGTAAACAGGGATGGCGGATAGGAAATAATACAGCAGGTCAGTGTGCCGGTTAAAACAATCAGATTGCTTTTAATATTGGCGGAAATCGAGGACAGATCTGTGACTGTTCCGGATAATATGGCAAAAACCAGGATGCCGGAAACAGGCAAAATTTTTTGAAGCATGGGACTCTTCTCCTTATTGTAACCCGCATCAACCGCAGCAGGGTAGTATTTTATATATTGGAAAACATATAGCAGGATGCATGCCAAAAAACAGCGGCGGATGAAAAGCCTTAAAAATAAAGGGGTTATATGTGGAGTGGAAAAAATATGGTGTGCAGGTTCGAAAAATGGGAAATATTTTCCCGGGAAATAAGGCCATTTCTGCCGCAAATGCATTTGCGGGTCTGCCTTATACAGCACCAGAATAGCGTACTCCCTTGAAATAGTGGTATGGCTTATGCGGTGGGTGAGGTCAGGCCCTTGGCAATGGCATATTTTGTCAGGCCGGCAATGGTATGGATGCCCAGTTTGTTTTTGATGTTTTTCCGGTGGACATCAATGGTCTTGCCGCTCAGGCACAGTCTGTCTGCTATTTCCCTGGTGGTGCGGCCTTCGGCGATGAGGGTGAAAACCTCTCTTTCACGCAGGGAAAGCAGAGACAGTCTGTCCGGGGAATTTTTTACCAGCAGATGGGTGATCTCCGGGCTCAGATAAATGTTTCCTGCCAGAACAGTCTGCAGGGCCTTGACCAGTTCATTGTAGGAGCAGGATTTGAGTAAATAGCCGGAGGCACCGGCATCCAGCATGCCCTTGACATAGATTTTTTCAGTGTGCATGGACAGCGCCAGCACCCGGATCTTTGGGTTGGCTGCCAGGATTTGCCGGGTGGCTTCCATGCCGTTGAGACCGGGCATGCTGATATCGATGAGTACCAGGTCCGGGTTGTGTTTCCGGGCCAGGGATACCGCCTCTTTCCCGCTGTCAGCCTCAGCAATGACAACAAAGTTTTCTTCTTTATTCAGGGCCTGGGAAATGCCATGGTGAACAATTCTGTGATCATCCGCAATGATAAGCGTGTGTTTTTTCATGGGGACTTTCTTTTGTTATTCTCGGTGTTGTGATGGTGATCTGTGTGCCCTGTTCCGGAGCGGAGATAATTTTCAGGGTTCCACCGAAATTTTGTATTCGTTCCGACAGGCTGTATAGTCCGAAACCGCAGTCCTGCATGTTTTTCACTTTTTCTATGTCCATGCCGCAGCCTTTGTCTGCCACCTGCAGGATGATATCCTTGTCGGTCACAGATAATTGGATGTTTGCTTTCATGGTGCCGGCATGTTTGCGTATATTGGTCAACAGCTCATTTGCCGTTCGGTAGAGGGTGACTTTAAGGGCGTGATTCAATGGGACAGGGTCTTTTACATGATTGGTATAGACAAATTCGGTTTTTTCGCGGGTATTGGTTTCCTCCACCAGAAACCCGATGGCAATATCAATATCAAAATCATCCAGGATGGGAGGTGACAGCCGGTATATCAGGGATCTGACTTCCCGCAGCGCCTGTTCCAGAACCGATTGGATATCATGAAGATCCTCCTTCCGGGGAGAGCTGCCGGATTCGGTGATATTTTTTATTCTGGAGATTCCCATGCCCAGGGTCTGGGCAATGGAGTCATGGAGATCCGAAGCAATGGTTTTGCGCTGGATCTCTTCGCAATAGACCAGGTGCTCGTTAAGCTGTTTCAGCTGGGCGGTACGTCGGGCAAGGGAGGCGGTGTCGGCGGCAGGTGTGTGGTCATGTTCCGGTGTTTTGTAAACCAGCTGCACCAGTTTTTGAAAGGGCCGGATACACAGTGTACGTAAAAGTGGTGGTTTAATGGATGGTGCTTTTACATTGTCTTCCATGAAACAAATGTATACACCATCCATACCGGATTGGCAAGTGCACGCCATACTCCCGCCAGGGCCATGGCCTGTAACCACATCCTGCTCAGCTGCTTGATACCCGCCCGTTCAGGGTGCCCTATGACCGGGCCTGGAAAGTTAATAATCGCAGATGGACTGGTCCACACTGGCAGGAACCCCTTCATAGGGTGTCCACTTGTGGGACCGGTAACTGTCTCCATCCCGCATGTTCTTTAAAATTTCTATGCTGGTCTTATACCCTTTGTACATGCGGCACATGTCCATGGCCATGCCGCAGATCAGGGCCACTGCCTGGGCCAGGGTAATGTCGCTGTGGGAAAATTCCCAGGGCTCTGCCGTGTAGACCCGTAAAGCCCCCAGAATTTTGTTGTGGCTGATGATGGGAACCCCTAAAAGAGAGGCGATCCCTTCTTTTTTTGCCATTTCCGGATACTCGATGCGGGGATCATCCATGACATCATAGATGGCAATGGGAACCGCATCTTTGGCTTCTTTTATGCTTTGCATAAAATGAACCGGCCCTTTGCTCAAATACTCCCGGCTCAGCCCTGATGATGCCACAAGTCCCAGTTCCCGGGTTTCTCTTTCCACCAGAAACACTGAACATCCTTTGGCGTTGAATGCGGTTTTAACACTTTCCGCCGTAACCAGTGCGACCTCTTCCGGATCCCGGCATTGGGAAATGGCGGTGGTGAGTTTGGTGATGGTGTCATAATACATCACATGTTTTTCCATATCAGCCTCCTTGGTTAAGGGTCTTTCTGCTGCACCCGGGGGTGCAGTGTACATCATTATTTAAGATATCGTCCAGATCAGGAGAACCGGAAAAACAGAGTTACAGCAGCTGTGATACAATACCGGGGGCATCCTGTGCCAAGGGGTCCACGCCACGGTCCAGCAGTGTGGTCAGTATGCGATGTGAAAGAATAATACCACTATAAAGGAATAACAGATGTTCGTCAAAGGGTTTATTTTTACATCGCCGGTACTTGACAAAATGCCCTGGTTCCATAGAATTCAGGGTAGAACCCTTGTCAAAGGAGATAAAAATGAACAGACGAAAATTCTTGAAACAGGTAACCCTGTGGTCGGCAGGCATGCTGATGGTGCCGCCGGTATTTGATATAAGCCCGGCAGCTCTGGGTGCGAAAACAGATGATGCCCCGGATATTTTTGCGGCAAAGGGAAAGGATATACAAGCCATGGTCCAAACGCTTGTGGATGCCATGGGAGGCATGGCCCGGTTTGTGAACAAAGGCGACACCGTGGTGGTCAAACCCAATATCGGGTGGGACAGGAATGTGGACCAGGGGGCCAATACCCATCCAATGGTTGTGACCGCCCTTGCCGGCCTGGCCCTGGAAGCCGGGGCTGCAAAAGTGCTGGTGTTCGACCGGACCTGCAATGAAGAGCGGCGCTGCTATCAGAACAGCGGGATCAAGCCGGCTTTAGATGCCATGGATGACCGCCGGGTTGCCTGCGAATATATTGATGACCGCAAATTTGTGCCGGTGCAGATCAAAAACGGCCGTTCTCTTAAGGAATGGTCTTTTTACAAAGATGCATTGACAGCTGACTGCTACATCAATGTGCCGGTGGCCAAACACCACAGCTCCTCGGGCCTGACCCTGGGACTGAAAAATGCCATGGGCGTGATCGGGGGCCGGCGGGGCCGCCTGCACATGGACCTGAGTGCCAGGATTGCGGATTTGAACCTGGTGATCCAGCCGGATTTCACCCTGGTGGATGCCACAAGAATAATGCTGCGCAACGGGCCTTCCGGCGGCAGGCCTTCTGATGTGAAAATCATGGATACCTTGATTGCCGGCACCGATCCGGTGGCGGTGGATGCCTATGCCACCACCTTGTTCGGCCTGGAACCTGCTGATGTGCAGTCCACTGTGGAGGGATTTCACCGGGGACTGGGCCAGATGGATCTGTCCAAATGCAGGATCACGGTGTTTGACACCTGATGGCTGCATCTGGAAAGGATGCCGGGGCGGACCAGGGCATGGACCCATCTGCCGGGAAAACAGGGCCTGGCCGGGGTATCAAACCCCGTCTGAAAACGGTGAGAACAGGTGTACAGCTCATCTGCCTGGGCCTGTTTCTCTGGCTGTTCAGGATCACCGATTATACCGGATCAGACACCATCCCCTGGGCCGTAAATATCTGGTTCCGGCTGGATCCCCTTGTGGGAGCGGTTGTCACCCTGGCAACAGGTACCATTATTCCGCTGCTGTGGCCCTGCCTTGTGGTGATCGGGGTGACCCTGGTACTTGGTCGTGTGTTCTGCGGCTGGGTTTGTCCTCTGGGAACCCTGATAGACCTTTTTGGCCGCTTTGTTCATCCAGTGAATAAAAAACCGGTGCAGCTGCGGTTTCTCAAATATGCTATTTTGATCGTCCTGCTGGTATCGGCTTTTTTTTCCGTACAGCTGCTGGGGTTTTTCGATCCTTTATCCCTGCTTGTCAGGGGTATGACCTTCAGCATAGATCCCATGTTCAATTTTCTGGTAACCGGCGGATTTGACTGGGTTTACCTGAACGGCCCAGCCTGGCTGTCAGATCTGACCGAACCGGTGTATGATGTTTTTAAGTCCTTTTTGCTGCCCTATAAACAAAGCTTTTTTTTCCTGTCTGTTTTTTCCTTTTTTCTGCTGGCGGCAATTTTTGTGCTGGAACTGGCAGGTCGGCGGTTCTGGTGCAGGAATCTGTGTCCCCTGGGTGCCATGCTGGGGGTGGTTTCCAAGATTTCCCCTTTCCGGCGCATCCCGGCTCGGGCCTGCAAAGACTGTGATATGTGCCGGACAGACTGCCCCATGGATGCGGTCAATGAGAATCGACAGATTATGACTGAAGAATGCAATCTGTGCATGGACTGTCTGGCATACTGCCCTAAAGGCATCACCAGTTTTCAGTTTAAAGGGTCTTTGCAGAAGCATCTGCCGGATATCGGGCGGCGCCAGGTTCTGGCAGCCGGGCTGCTGGGCATTGCCCTGCCCGTGGTGATCCGTACAGATGCCCTGTCCAGGCTCCCGGCCCCCGATGTGATCCGGCCGCCCGGGGCACTGGCGGAAAAGGATTTTCTGGCAACCTGCGTGCGGTGCGGGGAATGCATGAAGGTGTGTATCAACAATGCGCTTCAGCCCCTGTTTCTGGAGCAGGGCCTTGCCCCCGTGTTCACACCGGTTCTGGTGCCCCGGCTGGGATACTGCGAATTCAACTGCACCCTGTGCACCCAGGTGTGTCCCACCCGGGCCCTGGAGCCGCTGGATCTGGCAAAAAAGCACACCTTTGTGCTGGGCACGGCGTGGTTTGACAAAAACCGCTGCATTCCCTATGCAGAACAGCGCCCCTGCATTGTGTGCGAAGAGCACTGCCCGGTGCATGACAAGGCCATTAAATTTCATACCATATCGGTTGTGGATGACCAGAATCGGACCATGGCATTGAAACAGCCCTATGTACGCCAGGATCTGTGCATCGGGTGCGGCATCTGTGAAAATGTCTGCCCGGTGGTGGGGACAGCGGCTGTCAGGGTGGCGGCAAAAAGCAGCATGCCTGATACATTCGGATCAGGCACATCCTATCCATAATATCCTGATGCCAATGGACTTGTGAGGGATCATATGAGGGGTCAGGCTTGCGTTATTGGCATTATCTGTGCCGTCATGGGGTCAACTAAGGCTATGGTAGATAACGCCAATAACGCAAGCATGACCCCGGTTTCCACTACCGGTTCAAAGTCCAGTCATAATACAGGTACGCGAGAGGGATGTCACCGCTGGCGGCTGCCTTTTCCAGATCCTGTTTGAGCCGGCCCCGGGCATGCTGCCGGATAAAAGCCAAAGGATTGCCGGAAAAATCATCTGCAAACCATTTGAAAATCCTGCTTGCAAACAGGGTGTTGTCTTTGAGAAATGTGTTGGCAGGGGTGTTGATGAATTTTTTTGTCTGGTTGTCCAGCTGGGTTTCCAGGGTGCTGCCTTCATAGGGTACATTGAGAAGAGGGGGGCAGCTTCTGGCGGCGCAGTTGATGGCAAAATGAACCCGGGCATCCTTAAACCGGGGCCTGAGAATATCGTGCTCAATATGGTCCAGATTTACAGTGAATCCGTTGAGGGGGATAAATTTTTTGCTCCAGGGGTTGGAGAAAAATGAACCAATCTCCTTGATGGAGTTTATACCGGGATACCGGGTGAGCACCAGCTTGATGGTAAAGGCGTTGTAGGCATTGATGTAAAATGCGAACTGGTGGTTGCGCGACAGGGCTGTAGGATCAATGCTGCTGAGGATGGCCAGGTACTGGTCCAGTTCTGACTCATCCTTTTTAAAACCGTCATAATCCACCCCTTTGTCTGTGACATGCTTTTCGAGCAGCTCCGCCCATATGGTGTTGTCCACAGGCGGGGCACCAGGGGATATCCCTGGGAGCATAAGGCAGCATACCAGTATGAGAGCCATTGTTTTCATGGCACCAGTAAACCATAATTTCCCGGCAATTGCCAGATGTGATCAAGGATTTTTGACAGTGCCGGATTGTCAGGCAGGGCAGCGGCTTCAGACAATGCCGATGCCGGCGGTCAGGTCAAGGCCGCCGTGGAAAAAGTGGAATGGCTGCAGACGCAGTTGTGTCATTTCCGGCAGGTGTTTTCCCGGAAAAACAAGGCCCACCCGCCAGCCTTTGAAGTCAGCTGCCAGTTTTTCCATGATCTCCCGATAAAAGACTGTGGTGTCCCGGTTTTTTCCAAGACGTCTGCCATAGGGCGGATTCAGCACCACCACCCCTTTTTTCGGGGTCAGCCGGTCCGGAACAATGTCAAAGAAATTCTGCCGGCATGCCTGCACGGAAGCAAGAAATTTTTGGCCTGCCAGGTTGGTTTTCAGGGCTGCCACCGCCTCTGGATCCACATCCGAGGCAAAGACCGGGCCGGCAGAAGTAAAATGCCGCGCTGCCAGGGATTTCGCATGCTGGAATCCTGCCGCACTGAAGGCGGGCCAGGTTTCAAAGGCAAAGGGCCGGAAGAATCCCGGCGGGATACGGGCCTGGATCATGGCCCCTTCAATGGAAAAGGTACCGGACCCGCACATGGGGTCCACCAGAACATCATCTGCAGTGAATCCGGCTGCATCCAGGATGGCAAAGGCCAGGTTTTCCCGCAGCGGGGCCCCAGCCACCCGGTGTTTGATGCCCCGTTTGTACAAAGGGGTGCCGGACAGGTCCAGGGAGATGTCAAACCAGTCGTTTTGCGAGCGGACCATCAGGGTCTGGGAGGCCGGGTTCTGTGAGGGTTTTGCCTTCAGGGCAGCTTGTATTATGGGTCTGCACCGGTCAGCCACAGCTTCGGAATGATAGAGCCGGGAGGTGTGGGTGGTGACCTGGATGGCAGGGTCGGTGCCGGCAGGCAAAAACAGTTGCCAGTCGATGCCCTGGATTTTTTTTTCCAGGACGGGAAACCGGTCTGCCTTGAACCGGGCAATGCGCATGTAAATGCGGGAGGGAGATCTCAGCCACAGGGCTGCCGGAAAGGCATCCGCTGGTTTGCAGAAAAACTGTACCCCGCCGGGCACAAGCTGGATATCCTGAATACCGGCAGCCAGGCTGGTCAGCTCCCGTCGGCACAATGAGCTGAGCCCGGGCGGGCATACAGCAAAGAATTCATGCACCCGGCCGGTTACCCGCCGTTTTACCCGTTTGGCAAATGGTGTGGATCTGCCTGCAGCGTTTTTGCCTTCAGGCACATTTTTTCCGGCTGGTCCGGTATTATCAAAATTATCTTTTTTGATGACAGGATGCCAGGATTTGTGCGACCCGGTCCTGGATAAAGGCACTCACCGTTGCAATAAGATCGCCGGATATCCGGGGGACAGTTCCCGCAAGGTCTGTGACAAGGGCGTCATCCATTTCAGCAATTTTGGTTACCGCAAAGGTATCCACATCATTGCCCTCCACCAGCAGTCCGCATCCCCCGGCCACACCCAAAAATTCATTTTCATAAAAAATGGGGACCACCAGCTTGGTCAGGCCAGCATCACACTCTTCCACCACAGGCTTGCCCAGGTTTTTGGCCATGGCAGTCATGTTCATGTGGGCGGCGGAGCAGATATAGGTCTGGCCTTTTTCATGGGCCTTGATTGCCGGACACAGCTGGTTGTTGAAGTTTTTTACATCCGTGATGCGCACACCGTCAGGGGTAAATACAGATCCCTGGAAATTGAATTTTTCAAACAGTTCATTTTCCAGATTTTCCCAGGTTTCCAGGGGACACAGATCAGTCAGTTCCATGGTGTTTTCCTAATTTGACAAATTACAATGGGGGCAGGATTTTCTCATATAAACGCCTGTCCCCACTTTGTTTTAAAGTTTATCACAAGCCAAAGTCATAAGTCAATGGCTGGGGCCGCAGCAGGCAGGATAACCGCATGTAGATGCAGCCTTACCTGTATTGACAGAGCCCCTCGGGGGGTGCCTGCTTATGAAAACAGGAGCCCCGGGCTGGTGACACCTTGGGTGTTAAGGGGTAAGGTAGGAGGGTAAGATGCCACCAGCCCGGGGCTCCGATGATGTTACAGACTACCAGTGGCCGTCGGCGTTGGGCGCGGATGAATAGTCATATGCGCCTGTCTTGAAACGGTCCACAGCATCCTGCACCGTACCGCTGACGTCATTGACCACTTTGACCCCGGCGGCTTCCAAAGTTTTAAAGGCATTGGGTCCGCAAAATCCGGTTAAAAGCACCTGTGCGCCTTTGTCACTGACAGCGGCAGCCGCCTGTATGCCGGCACCTTTGAAAGCGTCTTTGTTTGCGGCATTATCAATGACATCGAAATTCAGGGTATCGGTATCCACCACCAGTATATATGCTGCCCGGCCAAAGCGTGGATCCATCTCTGCAGACAGATCCTGTCCTGTTGAAGTAATGGCAATTTTCATATGAAGTTCCTTGTTTGCACCGGGGCAGCTAATGGGCACCCCCGCCGCAGACCTGGTCGTTTGTGATTTCAGGCAGTTTCCCGGCAATGAGGTCCATTACCACAGGTTCTATGTCCGGGCGCTGGTCATCATGGTACACATCAATACCCACCTGGCGGAAACCCATAAGGGGGCGCATGCCGATGCCGCCCACGATAAGGGCGTTTACATGGTGCTCTGCCAGCAGATTCACCGGCACCATGCACCCGCCCTGGACATGTTCCTGGTTGGCAAGGGTGGTGACACCCGATATCTGTCCGTCTTTGACATCCACGAATGTGAATACATCGCAATGTCCAAAATGGCCGGAACGGGTTCCGTTGAGGCCTCCCTGGCCGTTCGAGGGGATGGCGATTCTTCCGTTTTTCATATTATCTCCTTACATACATTTACATCAATCGTTCTATTTTCATGGCAGGACTGGCCATCACAGCGTGCCAGATATCTCTGACCGCCTGGCTGGCCCTGGATGTTTCATCGTTTTCCACAAGGGTTTTGCACTGGATCATGGCCTGGGTAAAAGCCGGGTCAAACGGTATCTGTCCCACCAGTGCAATGTTTTTTTCTTTGGCGATTTTTTCAATGGACCTGGTCTGGTCCAGGTTGAGATCATATTTGTTGATGCATACCATGGCCGGAATCTTGAAATGGGCGGCCAGTTCTCCCACCCGTTTCATGTCATGGATGCCGGATACCGTTGGTTCGGTCACGATGAGAACTGCACTGGCCTGGCCCATGCTGGCAATTACCGGACATCCGATACCCGGAGGGCCGTCGGTGAGGATTAGTTCGATATGCTGTTCTCTGGCCCGTTTTCTGGCCTGTTCCCGCACCAGGGTGACCAGACGGCCGGAATTTTCCTCTGCTATGCCCAGACGGGCATGGACCATGGGGCCGAACCGGGTGGCGGAAACAAACCACTGGCCGCAGGTTTTCTGGGGAAAATCAATGGCGTTTTCCGGGCACAGGTCCACACACACCCCACATCCTTCACAATTTAAGGCATCCACAACAAATTTTTCGTCAGATTCCGACACGGCATCAAACCGGCACAACTCTTTGCAGGTGCCGCAGCCGGTGCACAGATCCTGGTTGATGACTGCTTCATTGCCTCCCACAAAATCATGGGTCTGCTGGATGTCAGGGGACATGATCAGGTGCAGATCCGCCGCATCCACATCTGCATCGCACAGCATAAGGGAAGGTGCAAGTCCTGCAAATGCGGCTGTCAGGCTTGTTTTGCCGGTGCCGCCCTTTCCGCTCAATATTACCAGTTCTTTCATGGGGCACACCTTTGCGCATCCACCAGCCGGCAGATATCATGGTAAAGGGTTTGAAATTTTTCTTTGAGATCATTGGACCTGGAAATTATCAAATCTCCCCGGGAGTAAGCTTCTGCAATTTTTCTGTCAAAAGGAATTTCCAGGAGCACAGGCAGATGTTGCTCTTTTGCATAGGCATATACAGCATCATCACCCATGCCTGCCCGGTTGATGATCAGTCCATGGGGAATATCCATCATCCTGACGGTTTCCACGGCCAGTTTCAGGTCGTTGAGGCCAAAAGGAGTGGGTTCTGTAACCAGAATGACAAAATCGGTATCCTTCATGGCGGCAATTACCGGGCATGAGGTGCCCGGCGGGGCATCGATCAGGGTGATGCCCTGAGTGTCAATGTGGGATTTGACTTTGCGGATCACCGGCGGCACCATGACCTGGCCCACATCCAGAAGGCCCTGGGCAAATCCCATGTCCGGCACGGGCCCGGTGCCGGTTTCCACTATTCCCAAGACCCTTTCCATTTCAGTGACTGCACCTTCCGGGCAGATGGCGCTGCAGCCCCCGCAGGAGTGGCACAGCTCCGGAAAGGTCACCACTGTTTTTCCTGCCACTGCAATGGCATTGAACCGGCAGATCTCCATGCAGCGTTTGCAAAGGGTACATTTTTCCATATCGACCCGGGGAATCGGTGCCACCACGTTTTCCCGGGTATGAATTTTGGGATGTAAAAACAGATGCAGGTTGGGCTCTTCCACATCACAGTCCAGTACCGTGACCGCCTGGTCAAGCGATGCAGCCAGATTGGCTGCCACTGTGGTTTTTCCTGTCCCGCCTTTTCCACTGGCAATGCTGATGATCATTATGGATAACTCCTTATAGCAGTGAAATCTTTTTCATGCATGCCACCAGTGCATCACCATCTGCGGTATCAGGTTTCACCGGCAGCTGCATGAGCACCCCGAGCCCTTCAAATGTTTCATGAAATTCTTTTTCTGAAAGGGCGCTGACCGCCACGCAACTGGTCATGGGGCTTATCATGATGACCTGTTCCACAAGGGCCCTTCCGGTCATGTCATCCAGGGTTTCATCTGTGATCAGAAGATCGGCTGCCCGGCCTTTGTCTCTGGTATCTGTTATATGTTCCAGGGCAGTTTTCCCTTTTTTTATCCAGGAAACCACCACCGGGTGCTGTTGCAGAACCCGTGCAACAGGATCAAAAGTCTGTTGGTTTTTGCCCACCAGTACAGCCTGTATCATGCAAATAACCTCCTTAAAGTTCATGGGCGGGGTATTCCCCTTAAGCCCGGTTTCGGTTTCCTGCTGCAAACCCCATACACGGACCCGGGTCGTTACCCGTTTGTCAGGGTAGATAGCAAGCCATGTGCCAGCAGATGATTTTTTTTGGACATACATATTTTTGTGTTGAAAATACAGATGGTTATTTCCTGGCACCAAAGAAAGTTAACAAGAAACATGCTGGAAGGGATGCAAACATGCGACAAAAAGTATCGCTTTTGGTCTGCATCCGGCATGCGCAGTCATCTGCATGGATTTGCAATCCGGCATGGCTGCAGGGATCTTGGCGTTTTTTACGGATGCTGGCATGGTGTTTGCTGTTGTTTATACCATTATAAGGGGAGGTGATGCATGTCAAAGCCCTGCAAGCCGCTGTCCTGTGCCGGCCTTGAAGATGCCGCGAAAAAGGATGCCGGCATCCATTGGAAAATTCTGATCATTGATGATGAACAGGACGTCCGGGAAGTTATGGCCCTGAGCCTTGAAGATGCCGGATTCCATACCATCTGTGCCCCTGATGGGGCTGCCGGCCTGAAAGCCCTTACTCAGCATTCCCCCCAGATTCTGATAACGGATATCAAAATGCCCGGCATGAGCGGGCTTGATGTGCTGGAAAAGGCCAAACAGATCCGGCCGGAAACCCAGGTGATCATCACCACTGGATTTGCCGACATAAAAAAAGCGGTTACCGCCCTGCAGCATGATGCATCGGATTTCATCACCAAGCCGGTGGATGATGCCACCCTTCATATGGCCCTGAAACGGGCCATGCAGCGGTACAGAGACAGGCAGGAACTGGCGGATTACACCCGGCTGCTGGAACAGACCGTTTTGAATCAGGAAAAAATCCTGCACCAGGAAAAAATGATGTCCCTGGGCCGTCTGGCGGCCAGTATGGTGCATGAGATCAACAACCCCCTTTCCGGGATTTTAAACTATATACGCCTGATGATCCGGCTGGCAGACCAGCCGGAATGGGATACGTCTAAAAAAAAGC
>JAABSB010000048.1 GCA_011390615.1 Desulfotignum sp.
TACTCTTACGTCCAATATGAAAAGAGCCAGTGCGCCCGGCAACCTAGCCTTAAAGAAGGACGAAGCGAACTTGCCCAAAAAAAGCGTCGTGAATATTTCTCAAATTTTCACAGTGAACAAAAGCGATTTATCGGAAAAAATAGGAACTTTGTCAAAAGATCGTATCTTCCAGGTTCTTCAGGGTATTAAACTGCTTACTGAACCTAGAGATGTTGATTAAAGAGAGAAGGCTCAAGAATCGGTGTTGTTCTGTTTGGTGGGATTCAAGTTTTTCATAGACCTCATCCGTCACCTGCCACTGAAAAAGGAGCAGTTTCAAGTATTCGAAAATGGTTGGGAAGAAATGGGGTGAAGCCATGATGAATATTACGAATAAGGAAAAGGTGCTCGAGGAAATGGCTTTTCAGAAAGATGACATGGGACGCGGTCTGGTGGATATCATGGGCCGGTATACCACCACCTTTTTATGGCTCCAGCAGTATGACGAAGGATTGCTTAAAGAACCGGGCGGTTTTCCCGGCGGCATCCTTCCCACACCAAGCCCAATAGATTGAATAAAATCTTCTCATTGACATGATTCTTGACAGATATTAATATGAAGTTTATACTTTTAAATATAAACTTTAAGAACTGGGGTATTTTATGAAAGCCACCGCCAAAGACCTTCGATTTCACTCAAAAGAACTTTTAAATACTGTAAATCGCGGAGAGGAAGTTATTATAACATATAGAGGCAAACCTTGTGCAAAATTAGTTCCCTATGATGAGTTTAAAAGCGATACAAAAACAAAAACCAATCTGTTTGGAATATGGAAAGATAAAGAGATTATTGATGATGTTGATAATCATGTCCGGGATATAAGAAAAGCAAGATTTTAACATGATTGTCGATACTGATGTTTTGATCTGGTATCTAAAAGGGAATGAAAATGCATTTGAGGCCATTGAGGAGTTAAACAAATTTTCCATTTCAGTGGTAACTTACATAGAGCTCGTTCAAGGAATGAGAAACAACCATGAATTAAATAGTTTACGACAAGCTCTTAAAATTTGGAATACCAAAATCATCTATATATCGGAGAATATTTCCGCAAAAGCAATGTTTTTTGTAGAACAACATTTTCTCAGTCATGCAATGCAATTGGCCGATGCCCTTATCGGTGCAACCGCCATCTTTTGTGGAGAGCCGGTACTTACTGCTAACGATAAACACTACAAGGTTCTTAAAGATCTTCAGATTAAAAAATTCAGACCATAATACTTAAGGGGGTGTTGAAAAGCGCTTGTGTCCATTCATGCCTTGGATTTGTCAGGAGTAAAATGCACGATATCGGCAAAATCATACTTATCCTTGGACTGCTGCTTGTCATCACCGGCGGGTTAATCCTGCTGTTTGGCAATTTTTTGGGCTGGTTCGGCAACCTGCCGGGTGACATCCACATCAAACGGGGGAACTTTCAGCTCTTTTTCCCCATCACCAGCATGATCCTGCTCAGCGGTTTTCTTTCCTTTGTCTTCTGGCTCATACGCAGGTTTTTTTGAGATAAGGACGGAGCCTGCCGGTCCATGGGCGGCTGGCGTCTCACGTTGGAGGAAGGCATATGGTTTCCAGTGCACAACAGGACAGGGGTGACAGAATCGATGCCCTGGCGGATCGCCTCGCCTCCTGTCGGCGCGTCCTCTTTTTCGGGGAGATGGGCACCGGAAAATCCACCCTGGCCCTCACACTGCTGCAGATACTGGCAAAGCAAAAATATTACTGCAAGCTTTTCGAGCTGCAGCCGGGCAAAAAGCCGTGCACCAGGGATTCCATCCCCATTGGGGAAAACGTCATTCTCAAAGAGAAAAATTTCATGGTCAAGGCTGTTGTCTGCGATCACAACATCCCTTCTGTTGCCTATGCGCTCCTCTTTCAGCCGGAGATCACGGTGAGAAAGGATCGGCTTCAAGCGATGGACGTTCCTGCCGGACCCTGGCTCGGCATATTGAAACAGTGCATCCATGACGATACGCCCACAATCTTGATGCGGTCTATGAGGAGATCCGCCAGGCTGCCGGACCGGTGCGGGTGCTTGGTCATCCTTGTTCATGCGGTCGTTAAACAACTGGGCCACCCTGCTCATTACGGCGTATCCTGCAGTATAGTCGGATACAAACAACTTGCGCATCTGATCGCCTGACAGGGTGATCACCTCACAAGGTTCGGTGCAGACAGCAGTAAAGGTGGAAAAGGCATTTCCTAAAAAAGCAGACACACCGACACTGCGGCCGGGGGTGATTTCATCCAGGGTCAGAATCCTGCCTTGGCAATATCGGACCGGGATTCGGCACCGTGGGGCCTGCGGAAAACTTCGCCCACCTGCCGGCCATGGCCAAATGGGTGCTGACCTGGTGCATACTGCTGGGACGGCTGGAAATCTATACCGTCATTATTCTGGTGGTGCCGGAATTCTGGAAATAGAAAGGTCTTGGACTATGGCTGTATTTGGAAAGAACGGGTTTATCCGTCAGCAGGAGGTAGCGTTTGCAAAAAAACTGCTTGCCTGGAAATATGAAAACGCCGGCATCGCTCTGCCTGATGCGGCAGCACTCCAGGCCCAGGCAGAAAATATTGTGTCAGATGCCCATGTGATCGCCAGAAAAAGGGGCAGCAATATTCTGGAAATTGTGAAAAAACAGATAAAGGACATCAAAAAATAGGGGCGGTCTAACTCCGAATGGCTGTCTTACAGGCAAAAACCGGACATCACTGGGGTGAAACCGGTAATTTTTGTGGTTCGGCCTAAAAACCCCCTCTGTTGACATAAAGCACACGATGTATTATATAATTTTATTATGGGTTATTATAAATGGGACTCCCAAAAGAATGAGAAGCTCAAGGTCGACCGCGGCATCAGTTTCGAACAAATTGTGATGCATATTGAGCGTGGTGATGTATTGGATCTGGTTGAGCATCCCAACCAAAAAAAATATCCTGGTCAACAGATTATCGTCATTGAAATAAATGCGTACGCTTATCTCGTTCCTTTTATAGAATCCTCAGAAGGGAAATTCTTAAAAACTGTTATTCCGAGCCGTAAGGCAACACGGGATTATTTAGGAGGAGAATATGAGCAAGATAAAACTTGATAAAGAAGAAAAAGATATTCTTGATTCATTCGAACGTGGTGAATGGAAACAAGTAAATGATTTTAAGGCTGAAGCAAAAAAACATCAGGAATATGCCAGAAACACCCTAAAAAAAGACAAAAGAGTCAATATCAGGATTTCATCAAAAGTCTTAGAAGAGATCCAGGCGCTTGCAGTTGAAAATGGCATTCCATATCAAACCTTAATGACAAGTATCCTTCATCGCTATGTTCACGGCAGTCTTATTGATAAACAAAGGCTGAAAAAAGCAGTTAACTCAGACCGCTAAAACCAGGGATCCCGGGTATTCTCACATGGGGTTTATGGCCGGGTGGATGGACAGCGAATGGAGAAACTGGCGGGTATGCTTGTTCATGCGGTCTTTGAACAATTGGGCCACCCGGCTCATTACGGCGTATCCTGCAGTATAGTCGGATACAAACAACTTGCGCATCTGATCGCCTGACAAGGTGATCACCTCACAAGGTTCGGTGCAGACAGCAGTAAAGGTGGAAAAGGCATTTCCTAAAAAAGCAGACACACCGACACTGCGGCCGGGGGTAATTTCATCCAGGGTCAGAATCCTGCCGTCACCAGACCGGGTGTTGAGGCAGATTTTCCCTGCCACCAGCATATACACCAGGTGCTGGGCCTGGTTCTGCCGCACCAGTATGACGTCCGGGTCAAAGGTTTCCACCTGGGCCAGGGGGCTGATTTTTTCCAGAATATCATCTGGCAGATCCTGGAGAAACTGTATTTTTTTCAATTGATCTTTGGGTGCCATATCAATTCCTTGGGGATAGGAGTCCCGGCATGCAGGCCTAATACGCCGGGGTCAGTGTTTCTATGTCATGGATGGATGCTTTCATCTCAGGATGTTGTTCCAGGGTTTTCTTGATCATTTTTGCCCGGCTGTCCATGGTCTGCTTGTACTGCCTGGCCACCCCGGCCATCATGTAAAAGGCCAGTTCATGGTTGGTTTCAAAAATTTTCTGCATGCGGGCACCGGACAGGGTGATGGTTTCGCAGGGCTCCTGGCAGACAGCGGTGTAGGCGGCCGGCCCGCCGGAGATCAATGCGGAAGACCCGAAGGTGCGGCCGGACTGGATATTTTCCAGGATAACGTCCACATCCGGGTTCAGAGCCACGGTCAGAGCCACCTGACCCATAATGAGCATGTAAAATGTGTCCACCGCCTCGCCCGCCTTGAACAGGCAGGTATTGCTGCTGAAAATGGACAGCTGGGCCTCCTGCCCGATAAGGGCCAGCAGATGGTCCGGCATCGCTTCCAATATGTGGATCTGTTTTAAATCCTGTATTTTTACCATGGAAAAACCCTTTGGTCTCTGCCTTTTTTTCAGGTTAACACAAATATCAAGACAACAAATGAGATTGCCACTGCCGCACCGAGGCCGATGGGAAGGGTTCCCTGGGCCACATCATTGTACAACCGCTGTTTTTTCAAAGCCAGGTGCTTGTCTCTGTAACCCTGGAGCAGCCACAGATTCACGGAAAAAAACAGGGCCAGGTGCACCGTGATCTGGCGGAAAAATGCGCTTCCGCCTTTGACCACAGCCATCAAAATATTTTCCGCCCTGCGGTTTACCGCGTTCAGACCCCGGTCCAGGAAGCGGTAGGCAGCAGTCCCCAGTTTTCTATAGGTCCAGTCCACATCCAGGTTGATGGATTTTATTTCCGGCGGATAGTACCCGGAAAGGATCAGCAGGGCAAAGGCCAGGGCCCCGAACATGAGCAGCTGCAGCTGGCCCACCACATGGGCCCCGGTGTAGGGGATGTAGTCCACGGTAAAGGGCAGCAGGTTGTACAGGGGCTGGGGAAACACGCCGATGAAAATGCAGGCAAATGCGGCAATACCCATGGCCAGCATCATGTTCCAGGAGGGGTCTTTGGCCCGGATGCCTGCATCATGGCCGAAAAAGGTGAAAAACGGCACCTTGATCCCGGCATGGTGAAACACGCCGGCAGAGGCAAACTGCAGCACCAGGTACACCAGCACCAGGTTTTCATTCACCGTTGCCGTCACCACCATGGATTTGGACACAAACCCGGAAAACAAAGGGAAGGCGGAAATGGAAGCAGCCCCCACAATACAGAACAGGCAGGTCCAGGGCATGGTCTTGTACAGCCCGCCGATCTCGGTGCACTTGATTTTGCCGGTCATCTGGAGCACGGATCCGGCTGCCATGAACAAAAGGCCCTTGTAGAGGATGTGGCAGAAGGCATGGGCCACGGCCCCGTTCAGGGCCAGCTGGGACCCGATGCCGGTACCCACCAGCATGAACCCGATCTGGTTCAGCAGGCTGTAGGCCAGCACCCTCCGGATATCATTTTCCAGGACCGCATAAAAGATGGGGACAAACACCATGAACGCCCCGATCCAGATGAGCAGTTCTGTGCCGGGAAAGGTCCGGATCAACAGATAAACAGCGGACTTGGTGGTGAATGCGCTCAAAAACACCGTGCTGGTGGGGGTGCCCATGGGATAGGCATCCGGGAGCCAGGCATGCAGGGGGATGGCGGCGGCATTCAGGGCAATGCCGATGAAAATCAGCCAGGAGGCCGGTCCGGACAGCCCGATATAGTCAAAGGCGGTGGTGCCGGTCTGCTGGATGTACAGAACAATGCCTGCCAGCAGAAACAGACCGCCGATCAGATGCACCAGAATATAACGGAACCCGGCTTTCCGGGCTGCATCCGTGCGGGAGGCAATGACCAGGAAGGTGGAGCTTACGGCCATGACTTCCCAGAACAGGTACAGGGTGAGAAAATCCCCGGCAAACACCACCCCCAATGTAGCCCCGGCATACACAATGGCGGAAACATGCTGCAGGTCATCTTTTACCTTCAGGGCAAACAGAATGCCCAAAAATGCCATGATGGTGAAAATATACCCGAACACCAGGGACAGTTTGTCAATACGGCCCATGATCAGGGTGTATCCCCAGAACTCACAGGTCCAGATCCGGCCCATGGGGATGGTCATGAGGAGGTAAAAACTTACCACAGGAATCAGCAGCATATATACTGCCTTGGTTCTGCCCCGCAAAAACGGGATCAAAACCGCTGCCACAATAAAGATCAGGGCCGGGGGCACAAGATTACCGGTCATAGTAATCCTCTTTTTTCATGACAACCATCCGCAGGAGTTTGGCTAAAAAAATGAGCAGCACACAGGAGAAAAACCCATACACCGCGGAAAATCCCTTGATCTGTTCAAAGTAAAACGCGGGATGCGGATGAATGAAAAATTCCGCAATCAGCAAAACAACCAGGGAGCAGTAAAAGCATCTCAGAAGGATTTTTACATTCTTTGGTTTGTCAAAAATGGTCAACTCTTTTTTCATTTTAACACCTTATGCCTTGCAAACCGTGTGCAGTTCAACCGACCCGGCCGTAAAATGAACAACCAGGGCTTCGGTCATTATTTTGTTAATGGCCGCCACCGCCGCCGAAAAAAAATGCCACTGCCAAATAGATCACCGACACCAGCACCGCAATGTAAAACGCGGTCTTGTAGCCGGGCACCGGCTCATGGCCCAGCATCTCCCAGTCTTCGTTGTTGTGTTTATCCTTGATTGTCATGATTAGCCATACCTTTCTGCATTTCTATCACCATTCCCCGCATACAGTTTTGTCCAGTTCGACCAGTATCCCCTCTTACAGATTCAGGCCTAAAACGATCAGATCCACAAACATCCGGGGAAAGAAAAACAGCCCGATGGATGCCAGGGCCGTGAAGGCCAGCGGCACCACCAGGCACAAATTGGCTTCCTGGATTTTCAGCGGGACATCGGAAAGGTCGTCTTTCCCTTTGCCGAAAAACGCCTGATACACAATGGGCAGAAAATAAAATGCGTTCAAAAAAGAGGATACCAGCAGCACCACCATGAAAACGGTCTGCCCGGCCTCAAGTGTGCCCAGGATCAAATTCCACTTGCTGTAAAACCCGCCCGTGGGGGGCAGCCCGATCACCCCCAAAGATCCGATGAAAAATGCGGCAAAGGTTACCGGCATCTGTCTGCCCAGGCCTTTCATCTGGGAGATATATTTTTTGCCGGTGGCCACAAAAATGGCACCGGCACAGAAAAACAAGGTGATTTTGCCAAATGCGTGCATGAGAATATGGATCACCCCGCCCAGCTGGCCCGAAGGAGACAAAAGGGCCACGCCGAACACAATATAGGACAGCTGGCTGATGGTGGAAAAGGCCAGCCTGCGCTTGAGTTCATCCTGGGACAGGGCAATGCAGGAGCTGACAATAATGGTGAAGGATGCAATGACCATCACCACAACCCCCAGATTGAAATGTGCCAGCAAATCCACCCCGAAGATACCGGTGATGACCCGGACAATGGAAAACACCCCAACCTTGACCACGGCCACGGCATGCAAAAGTGCGCTCACCGGTGTGGGGGCCACCATGGCTGCGGGCAGCCAGGAATGAAACGGCATGATCCCTGCCTTGGCAAACCCGAACACAAACATGAGCAAAAGCACGGTGGCCGCAGGTTTTGACAGCTGGCCCGCAAAAATACCGGCCGTGGAAAATGCCAGGGTGCCTGTGACATGGTAGCAGTATATCATGGCCGGCAGCACCAGACCAATGGAGGTGCCCAGGATAAACACCAGATACCGCCGGGCGGAAATCCTGGATTTTGCATCTTCATGGTGGGCCACCAAAGGATAGGTGGCCAAAGACAGTATTTCATAAAACAGATACAAGGTAAGCAGGTTGGCGGAAAATGCCGCCCCCATGGTGGCGGAGATGGCCAAAGCGAAAAAGGATACAAACCGGGTCTGGCCGTGTTCCTTGAGACCCCGCATGTACCCGATGGAATACAGGGATGTGACAATGTACAAACAGGATGCCACCAGGGCGAACAGCATGCCTACGCCGTCCACTTGAAAGGCGATATCAGCACCGGGGGCCAGTTTAAAAAGGGTGAACACAATTTTACTGCCGGACAGTACAGCCGGCACCATGGATGCCACCAGAAAAAACATGACAAACCCGGCAGTAAATATCCAGGCTTCCCTGACATTGGGTTTTTGTGATGATGACACCAGAATGGGGATCACAAGCAGCGGGACCAGGACAGTCAGCAACGGTTTTATTGAGATGAGGATTTCCATGGTTGGATCAGCCTTTTTGGGATATGAACATCAGGTATGTGTATTGGTTGCACAAAAAAAAATCAGTCATGGCTGGCCCCTCATTGAAGAAACGGCAGAATAATGGTGTTGACAATGGTGCCGGCATACACCCCGGCTGCAATGATGGCAACACTCACCAGTCCTAAGGCTGCCAGCATGGATACCGGGGCCTCGGCCATCACTTCGGCCGGAGAATGCGCCCCTGCCCCGGAATCAGCTTTTGCCCAGGCATGACCGGCAGAATGGATGTCATGGGATGGCTGCGGGTTCCCGGGAACATGATGGCCTGGGGCGCCGGGTGCGGATCCGAAAAAACAGATCTCAAACACCTTGAAAAACAACACCGCACATACCAGGCTGGAGATGACCAGGGCTGCGGCAAAATGATAGGCACCGGCCTCAAACGCCCCGAGTACCAGGTACCATTTACTGAAAAACCCGCAGGTGGGGGGCACCCCGATAATGCTTAAGCCCGCCAGGACAAACCCGGCCATGGTCCAGGGCATGGCGGCAAACAGCCCGGACAAATTTGAAAATGCCACCTGCTTTCGCATATAGATGATATTGCCCACTGCCAGGAACAGGGCAAAGGTCATAAGTCCGTCATTGAGGATGTGGAGAATGGCCCCGGTCATGCCCAGAGAATTTCCCAGCCAGGCACCGCCCACCATGTATCCGATCTCGCACACAATGATATAGGCCAGCATTTTTTTCAGATCGGTCTGGAACAAGGCCGTGAACGCCCCGGCAAGGATGGCGGTAACCGCCAGCCATACCACGGCATCGGCCAGGTGCAGGGTCTCAAAAATGTACTCCAGCCCGAATACCGTGACCATGAGCCGCACCATGACATATACCATCACCTTGGTCATCAAAGGCGCCACCACCCGGGCAAACCCCACGGGCGCGAATGTATAGGCATTGGGCAGCCACACATGCAGAGGAAAAAGGGCCATCTTGATCCAGACCCCCAGAATGCATAAGATAAATGCGGTGAGAACAGCGGATGATCCCTGAATTCCTTTGAGGATGACTGCAACATCCGCCATGTTCAGGGATCCGGTGGTGATGTACAGATACCCCACCCCCAGCAGATAAAACGAGGCCCCGATCACGCCGATGAAGACATAGTTCAATGCGGCCAAATGTCCTCTGTCCTTGTCCCCCAAAGCAATCAGGGTATAGGAGGTCAGGGAGGTGATCTCGATGAGCACATACAGGTTGAACAGGTCCCCTGTGGCAGTGACCCCGAGAAGTCCCACCACAAACAGCAGGTACATCACATAAAAAGAGGGGGCACGGTCAGAGATTTCCTGTTCCACATTTTTAACACTGGCCACCAGGTTCACAAAGGCGATGGCAGATATCAGCACCAGCACCATGGCGTTGAGCAGATAGATCCGCAACTCTATACCCATGGGTGGGGCCCATCCGGCCATGCGGTACTGCATTGTGCCTGAGGTTATCACATCCGTCAGCACGCTGACAGCGGCAAAACAGGAGACAGCCATGGCAGCCAGGGCGATATAGTAGGAGAGCTGTTTTTGTATCCAGGCGGCCAGGCCTGCGAAAAATGCCCCCAGCAGCGGGGCCAGAACAAGTATTGCCGGCATGTTATTCATGGGTAATCATTTCCGATACGCGCATTCTCAGTTCATCTTCTTCCAGGGTCTGGTACCGCTGGTAAATCCGGACACACAATGCCATGGCCACCCCGAAGGTGGCCACCGACACCACAATGGCGGTGAGCATGAGCACATGGGGCAGCGGGTTGATGTAATCTGCTGCATGGATCACGGCATCATGGGCTGAATGACCGCCATGCCCCCCCTGGATAATGGGGATGGTGGCCCCGTGCTTGTATCCGATGGACACGTAAAACAGGATAATGGCGGTCTGAAAGATGTTCATGCCCACCAGTTTTTTCATCAGATTGTTTTTGGCGATCATGGCATACAGCCCGATCATCATAAGAACAATATAGAGCCAGAAATTGTATTTTGCCACAATCAGCGGCAGGATGTCACCCATGGTTTCTCCTACAGTCCTTCATCATGTCTGCCTTCAGAGACGATATTAATGTAAATGATCACCATGACCGCCATCACAGCAATGCCCACACCGATTTCAACCCCCAGCATCCCCAAGGCCCGGATATGGCCGGGATCAGAAGGCAGCAGCGGCGCCAGCATGCCGTAGTCCAGAAAATGTCCGCCCATGAGCATGGCAGCCACGCCGATTCCCACATAAATCAAAACACCGGCAGCGGCAAAGATGGATAAAAATTTTTCCGTCACCCGTTTCACCAGGGTTTTCAAATTGTAGGAGATGGCCATCAGAATCAGGCTGGATCCGAAGATCACCCCGCCCTGGAACCCGCCTCCCGGTGAAAAATCCCCGTGGGCCACCACATACAGTGCATAAATCTGAATAAAGGGAATAAGGATCCGGCACACGGTTTTGATGATCATATCCGAGGGCACCCACTCTTTGTCCATGTGCTCAAATTCATTTCCCGCAACCAGGCGGGTGTCCGGGTTCTTGAAATGCAGCATCACCCCGGTGGGCACATGCCGGAAATACCGGTCTTTTCCGGGCCGAAAATCCCTGAGAAGCAGAAAGCAGGCAAGCCCTGCGCAGAACACCACCGCAGTTTCAAACATGGTGTCATATCCTCTGTAATCCGCCAGCACCGCAGTCACCAGGTTGGGCACCTGGGTTTCTTCCACAATGTGTTCAATATAATAGTCAGACAGATGGGTGGATGCCGGGGATCCGGGATCACCCCAGTCCGGCAGGTCCATGGTGCCGTAAAGCAACAGCCCGCCGGTAAGACAGACAATAACAAAGCCGAAAAATTTCAATCTTTTGTCCTCCTGCTGGTCCGAAACACCGCTGCCACAAAAAATACCGTGCTCACCCCGGCGCCCACCGATGCTTCGGTGAATGCCACATCCACCGCCCCCATGACAGCCCACAACAGGCACATCAAAAACGAATACGCACTGAATAAAATGGCGGTTCCCAAAAGGTCCCGGACAGTGATGGCGGCAATGGCGCAGAAAATCACAAAGGTCAACACAATCAGGTCAATGGGCCACAGCATCTTAGGTTATTCCTTTTTCTTTTTTTGTGTCCAGGGCCGCAGTCCCGCCCGCATGCCGGCATCCACAATGGAATGGGTGGCTGTGGGGCTGGCCAGAAACACAAAAAACACAATTAAAAACATTTTGATGGACAACAGCAGGGTTTCAAGGGAAAAATGGTGCAGGTTGTAGATAACCAGTCCGGTGACCATGGCAAATATCCCCAAGGTATCCAGTTTACCGGCCGGATGCAGCCTTGAATAAAAATCAGGCATCCGGATGATGCCCACAGCCCCGCCCAGAAAAAAAACCAGGCCCATGACCAGAAAAAAAATGGCCGCAATATTTATGAGAATATGCATCATTACTCCATGAATGATTCTTCGTACAGGCCTTTGCGCTTGTGAAAATACCGGGAGGCGGCAAGCACGGCCACAAAATTTAAAAACGCATATGCCAAAGCAATGTCCACAAACATGTCCACCCGGCCGTACAGGTATCCGATGAGCAAAAGCAGCACAACGGTTTTGCTGCCGATGGCGTTCACACCCACCAGCCGGTCCAGCACGGTGGGGCCGAACAGGCACCGGTACAGCGGCAGCACCATGATCAGGCACAGGGCAACGGCAATGCATGAAAAAAAATAGGTCATATCTTTTCTCCGTAAACATGGGCCACCCGATCCCGCATGGCACCGGGAAGAGATTCGGCACTGGGCCTGTCAATGGCATGTACCCGGAATCTGCCTTCGGAAGTGGCTGTGATGGTCACCGTCCCGGGGGTCAGGGTAATGGCATTGGCCAGGGTTGTGATGGCAATGTCTGATTTCAGACCGGTCTGGAACTGGATAATATGGGGATTGATGAGCTGCAGCATCCTTGGATGAAACACCAGGTACAACAGATGAAAATTGGCTTTAATGATCTCCATGACAAGCCAGGGCATATACCGGCAGAACCTGACAAACACCCCTGTCTGCTTCATGCTGACACCGGCAAACAGCAAATCATGAAAAAACCAGGCCACCAGTGCACTTGAAAAAATTCCCAGACCCAGCAGCAAAGGGTCGAACTTGCCGGACAGGATGATCCAGGTGGCAAACATGAAAATAAAGGTGACAAAAAATGAAAAAAAGGTTGCGCCTGCGGTTGTTACTGTACCGGTATTTTTTTCATCTCTGTTTTCGTTCATACCCACGTCCTTTTTTCAATTTTTTTACCGATTTTTTTCACGTACCAGTCCGTTCACAGAAACGGTCATGACACCGGCGGCTGTTTATACCTTTATTATTTTTCTACACCATAAATGCTGCGGAATTTTTTGAAAAGCCGGGACACCGGCCCCTGCCCCTCTGAGGCTGCTGCCGCATTCGGGGTGCCGGCCGCTTCCTTTTCACGACGGAAATCATGGGCTGCCTGGATAGTCTCAATCAGCGTATCCATGTCCACAGGCTTGGACAAAAACTTGAACGCGTTATATTTGCCGCTTTCAAGGGCGTTTTCCACACTCCCGTGACCGGTGAGCACAATACAGGGCAGATCCGGCTGCAGATCCTTGAGCCTGCGCTGTACCTCAATGCCGTCAATGCCGGGCATCTGCAAATCCACCACCGCCACATCAAACACCTCTTGTGCCGCTGCTGCCACCCCTTCTTCCCCTGAAAAGGTGGTTTTGACCGTGAATCCTTCGAGCTTCAGCCGCTTGGCAATATATTTTAAAAATGTCTGTTCATCATCTATAAATAGTAATTTCATACATACCCTTTTAAAACCCCTTATTTTTTAACCGGAAACAGCAGGCAGGGGTATAAAGATTTATCAGCAATATTTCTGGAAATGGATCCCATCCAGCGCTCCATCAGGGCGGTGCGGTCACTGAAGCCAAGAATGATCATGGAGGCCTGGTATTCTTGGGCTGCCCGCAATATTTCTGTTTCCGGATCTCCCACATACACATGGGGTCTGGCAGCTATGCCTTTTTCTTCAAATTCCGCACACAGGTCATCCAGCCGGTTTCTCTCTTTCTTGCGCACCTGCTGTACCACATGGGTATCTGCAGTTTTCAGATCCTTTTCATCCACCACATGCATGACATGCATCTCACCAATGACATTTCCCAGCTCCTTGAGGCATGCCACCGCTTTTTCGCTGCTGTTGGACCAGGAAGTGGCAAACAAGGGCCTTTCAAAAATTTTTGCCGGCACCAGCTTGTTTTCAGTCATGTGCTTGAACACCAGGATGGGCACTGTGGATCTGCGGGTCAGCTCGGTGATATCAGACCGGGAATACAGCTGTTCAATCTTTCCTTTCTGGGAACGGCCGATAACGATGAGGTCGGGCTTTTCTTTTTCCACCACCTCGAGAATTTTGGGAATCAGAGAGGAAACTTCAATATAGGCCCCTACTTCCATGCCCATTTCAAACAGGTTTTCCGCCCAGTCGATGAACCGGATATTGGCAATTTCCTTGAGCCGTACTTCATCATCTTTTACATATCCCTTGCCCCGCCGCATGGTCACTTTTTCCCGCTCGATCACATTTAAAAAAACCACATGTTCCAGGCCGGATTTTCTCAGGTCAAGAAGAGAGTGCAATGCATCATAGCAAAGGCTTTCAAATTTGGTCACAAACAATAGTTTCTTGATTTTCATGAACACTCCTTCCTGTCTTGTCACATTTTCCTGGCAAGCAGTTTTTACGGCACCATTTAAATCTTTTTCTTGATGGCATCCACCAGTTCCTGTGGTTCCACCGGTTTTTCCAGGTAAATATCAGGTTCCGGTACCTTTTCTCCCTTGAACTCTTCTAAGGCTTTCTGGGATTTGAGAAAGGACCGCAGGGCAATGCCGGTGAACATGATCACCGGAACAGCCTTAAGGGCATCATCGGTTTTCAGCTGGCGGTACAGGCGGATACCACTTCCTCTGGGCATGAGCACATCCAGTATAACCAGGTCGGGCTTTTCTTTTTGAATCATCTCCAGCCCTTCCACACCGTCACAGGCCACCAGAGGTGTATACCGGTTTTCTTCCAGAACTGTGACAACAAATGACCTGACATCTGGATCATCGTCCACCACAAGCACTTTTTTACTCATAAATCACCTATCCTTTGTTGTTACCATTCCGGCTGTCCCCTGGTTGCTCAGGCAGCCTCATGGTAAACACAGATCCATATCCCAAACTGGTATCAATGTCAATGGTGCCCCCATGCTCTTCCACCAGTTTTTTGGTCACAAGAAGCCCAAGACCGGTACCTTTGCCCCCTTTGGAACTGAACATGGGGGTGAACAGCTTGGTCCGGGTTTCTTCATCCATACCGATGCCGTTGTCTTTGACTGCAAAGACTGCTGATCCGTCATCCCCTTTTTTTGTGCTGATCTCCACAACAAATTTTTTGTTTTCCTCTTCGAGTTCCAGGCAGGCTTCAATGGCATTGTTCACAAGGTTCAGCAAAGCCCGGTGGATGGTGCGGGGATCCAGAACCATTTCACCCAGCTCAGGATCGCATATCTTAGTAATATGAATGTTATGGGAAGCTGCAAAATCGGTCACCAGGTCCACCACTTCATCCACAATCTCATTGGGGAAACACAGCTCAGCTTCTGGTTTTCGTTCCTTTGAATAGGTGAGCATATCCTGGGTCAGATCCGCCACCCGCTTGATATTTTTCTTGATGGTCAGCCAGCCGGTCGTAAGTTTTTCCATGTTGTTGTTCTGGAGTCCCACATCCACCACATAGCTGCCGCCTTTAAGGCCGATGAGGATATTTTTCACATAATGTGCCAGACCTGAAACCGTTTGACCCACCGCTGCCATCCGTTCCGACTGGATCAGTTCTTTTTCCAGCCGCTTGATCTCGGTGAGATCCTGGAAAAAATTGACAATTCCCATGAATTCTTTTTTTTCATGGAGCACATTGGTGGCATACCGCACAGGAATCTTTTTTTTGCTGCGGGTTTCCAGGGTCATCTCCTGCCAGGGCATATCCCGGTCATTGGCTTTATTTTCCGCCTCTTTTCTGAAATATTGTGCCAGTTCCGGGGTATACAGTTCATCAATGGTCATTTTACCCAGAACATCCCCGGGTTTTTTTTCAAATATCTTCGCAGCCTCCGGGTTATACACCACGATCTGCCAGTCCTGGTCAAAGGCCACAATGGCATCATGGCTGGAGTGAATCAACAGCCGCTGAAAATTAGATTTGCGCCGGATTTCCCTGGTGGCCTCCGCCACCTTCTCCTCCAGATCATGGGTATAGGAAGCCAGCTGTTCCCTGATGCTGATCTTTGTTTTGGCCCGGTCCAGGGCAATGGCCAGGGCCTCGTCCCGCACCGGCTTGTTTATAAAATCGCTGGCCCCGAACTGCAGGGCCGTGATGGTGGAATCGATATCCCCGTGGCCCGTGACTATGATCACCTCTTTTTCCGGGTCCAGTTCCTTGATTTTTTTGAGCAGTTCCAGCCCGTCCATGCCCGGCATTTTGATGTCGGTCACCACGATATCTGGGGCATGTTCTTTGAAAACATCCAGGGCCTCTTCACCACTGAAGGCACTGAAAGTCTCATACCCGTCACTTTTCAGGGACATGGACAACAGCCGCACAATGACCTGTTCATCATCCACAATCAAAATCTTATTGGCTGGCATATCAATTTTTCCCTATTTTATGGCCGGAAATCTAATGGTAAAACAGGACCCCTCACCTTCCACACTTTCCACATCGATGGTGCCGCTGTAGTCCTTGATAATTCCGAAACTGATGCTGGTTCCCAGACCGGTGCCTTTGCCGGTTTCCTTGGTGGTGAAGAAGGGTTCAAAAATCTTGTCTTTCACCTCATCGTTCATTCCCACCCCGGTATCGGACACGGTTGCCACCACATATCCATTTTTGGCAAAGGTTTTGATGGTCAGCATTTTTTTCACAGATCCTTGTGTTTTGGAAGCTTTTTCATCCATGGCATCAATGGCATTAGTCACCAGGTTAATGAACACCTGCTCCAGACGGTTATGTTCCGCCCGGATCTGCGGCAGCTCTTCAGAAAGTTCCAGGGTCTTTTCAATGGAATGGACCGAGAGCTGGTGGCCCAGTACTTTGAACACATCTGTGATGGGGTCGTTGATGTTCAGTTTTTTCAAATCCCGTTCAGACTGTCTGGCAAAATCCCGCACATGCTTGATCACCCCGGAGGCCCGGGCCACGTTTTCAATGATATCTTTTGCCATGCCCACCAGCTCGTCATCCGGAATCGCCACCCCTTTTTTAACCATTTTCTGGATCAGGTCCGCACAGATTTGGATCACATTCAACGGCTGGTTGATTTCATGGGCCATGCCTGCTGCCATGGTGCCTAAAGTGGCCAGTTTGCCGGCCTGGATCAGCTGGGTTTCTTTTTCCACGCTTTCAGTGATATCTGTAGTAGAGGCAATGAGCACATCCCGGTGACTGAAAACCACCTTCACCGCCTTGATATTCACAAAAAAAGACTGCCCGGTTTTCCGCCAGTGCCGCTTTTTGGTGAACAGCATGGAACCACCGTGGACCAACCCCTGCATGCCCTGCTTGATGGTGTCGTCGGTTTTTTCACCGATCTCAAGAAACGAGGTGCCCAGCAGCTCGGATTTGGAATACCCGTAATTTTCCTGGACCCTGTGGTTCACATCCAGAATTTCAAAGGTCTGGCTGTCAATGATAAAAATGGGATTGGGATTCTCATTAAAAAGGGACCGGTATTTTTCTTCCGATTTTTTGTATTTTTCATGGAGTTTGGACAGTTCCTGGTCCTGGAGTTCAATCTCCTCCTGGGCTTTTTTGTCTTCGGTTCTGTCCCGCAGGGTCTGGATGGCGCCGATGATTTTTCCGTCCGGTGATTTGATGGGGGCTGCCGTGAAAAATATCCATTTTCCGTTTTTTCCCAGGTGGGGGAAAAACTCTTCCGCCTCATAGGCTTCATTGATTATCTTGCATTTGCGCCAGGCATTGCCGTAATACTTCTGTACCTCTTTTTCATCCATCTGCCCCACCACCACATCCGCCAGTGTGGGGCGCTTGGCAGACCGGAAAGGGGCCCACTGCCGGTCGGTTCCCACCAGTTCATAGGCCGGGTACCCGGTGAGCTCCTCACATGCCCCGTTCCAGTGGGTGATGATGTGTTCGTTGTTGATAATAAAGGTGGGAATCATGCTGCCTTGGATGATCTGGTTCAGCTCTTTTTCCATTTTCTGCAGGTCCCGGCGTTCTTCTTCCAGATAGGCAATGCGGTTTTCTGCAATTTCGTTGATCCGGTTGGAAAAGCGTTCAAACAGGTCAGCGGTTTCTTCTTTGCACATATCCCGGGACTGGATACGTTTTCTGATCCGAATTTTTTCTGCTTCCGTCTTTAAAAAATTGATAAAAGACATGGCACCGTAATTGTCCAGATCAATGATGCTCACCCGTTCTGAATTCACCTTTTCCAGGATACACGAGAGCAGTTCATCATTTTTGAGTTTCAGGATCAGATCCAGGCCTGAAATGTCACACACGGCATTGTAATCATTTGCAGTGGGGATGTTCAGTTCTTTTGCCCGGACAATGCCCCTGACAATGTCTATGGTATCAGCCACCATGCGCACCTGTATGCCCATCTCTTTCAACCCGGGGCCGGTAAGGTGATCCAGAATTTCTGCGCAGGGGTCACCGCCGCCGATGATGGCAACTTTCAATTCCTTCAGGTCAAAATACATGGCTGCTCCTTTTTTCAATAATGCCTTGTCACAGACAGTATATTAAAAGAAAATCACAGTGACAATCACAAAGGTGGGGATCAGAAACACCAAAGAATACTTGAGGATATACCCGAAAAAACTGGGCATGGCAGTGCCTGATTCAGCTGCAATGGATCTGACCATGAAATTGGGGGCATTACCGATATAACTGACCGCCCCGAAAAAAACGGCCCCGGTGGAAATGGCCTGGAGATATATCATCTTATCGGTCATCAGCAATGGCACGGAAGCTGATTCCGGCATGCCGGCATAAAAACTGCCCAGAGCGGTGTTGAAAAAGGTCAGATAGGTGGGGGCATTGTCCAAAAATGCCGACAGCACCCCGGTGACCCAGAAATAATGGAACGGTTCTTTCACTGCTGCAATAAGAAAGGCAAAAGCCCCGTCAGGTCCTGCCTTGAGCAGCAGTAAACAGGGGATCATGGTGATAAAAATCCCGATGAACAGGTATGCCACCTCGATGATGGGAAACCAGGAAAATTCGTTTTCTTCCCGCAGGGTCCAAGGCGTGGCCCACAAGGACAGACCGCCCAGCACAATAAGGGTGATATCCCGCAGCCAGTCCTGTATGGCCCGGTGTACCCCCAGGGTGTTCACCTCCCCCAGGTCCAGGACACCGCTCATGAGCACGGCAGCTATTATACCCCCCAGAAAGATGAAATTATAGGTTCCCACCAGGCGCAGCGGCTTTTTTTCCCCGTCATCCGGCACAACAGCTCCCTCTTTTTTGAAAGACCAGGAATCCAGGAAAAAATAGATCACCAGCAGAATCCCGCTGGTCAGCAGCATATGGGGGGCAATGTTCATTGTCCAGAAAAAACTGACCCCATGGAGAAACCCTAAAAACAGGGGCGGGTCCCCTAAGGGTGTCAATGATCCGCCCACATTGGCCACCAGAAATATGAAAAAAACCACCATGAAAGTTCTGTTTTTCCTGAAATCATTGGCCCGCAGAAACGGCCGGATCAGCAGCATGGCAGCACCGGTTGTTCCCATCCAGGAGGCCAGAATGGTGCCCAAAAGAATAATGCCGGTATTCACCACAGGGGTGCCCCGCAGGGTGCCCCGCAGCAGGATTCCCCCGGAAACCGTGAACAAAGCCCACAGCAGGATGATAAAAGGCACATAATCCGCCAGGATAATGTGCAGAATTTCATAAACCGCATCCCCTTTGTAGACCACCACAAAAGGAATGGCCAGACTGGCGGCCCAGAAAGCGGAAATTTTCCCGAAATGGTGGTGCCAGAATGTACCGGCCACAAGGGGCAAAAGTGCTATGGACAGCAGCATGCAGGCAAATGGGATGCAGGCATACAGGGGCAGCACCTTGCCCAGATCCGGATGGCCATGGCCCCCTGCGTGCCCTCCTTCATCCCCGTGTCCGCCTTCAGATCCATGTACCTGCTGGGCCTGTGCCTTCTGGCCGGCCGGGTTCACATGTTCCGGGTCACTATTGTCTGCAAACAATTCTGTTGCAAAAATAAAAAAACCAACCAGCATCATGACAAGTGCAAGTTTATTAAACTTCATGGATTCATTTCTCCTGGTTCACTGAAAAATGCAGGCAATCCAGCCTGCCAAGCTTAATTGACCTAATAAATACAGCAAAGAAAGTCAAGATTTAATTGGCGGACCGAAGCGGCCAAACGCTGTGTCTTTTTTGGAGAAATGATTACAGGCACACCTGTGGTGTCACCTTGACATACTCCCCACAGATGAATCAGGGGGATTCTGGGTTCAGGCAGGGACTGCCTGCAAAGCAGGTCTTACGTCCCTTAATCCAAGAGAAGATGCCCCTTCTCTGTGTATATTCGTTGCGGCGTTTTTGTCCCGGTCGTGGTATGTTCTGCATTCAGAACATATCCATGACCGGTCCTTTAATGCCAATTCTTTAGTAAAATCCCATTTGTTTATTAGCACACCACGTGTATTTATCAAGATTTTTTCCAAAATGG
>JAABSB010000049.1 GCA_011390615.1 Desulfotignum sp.
ATAACAGGGGCCGCTCGTGTGCCGGTGCCGCCCCCGAAGCCTGCTGTAATAAAAACCATGTGGCTGCCCTCCAGGGACTCTCTGATCTCATCCATGCTTTCCAGGGCCGCTTCTCTGCCGATACCGGGATCAGCACCTGCCCCTAAGCCTTCGGTAAGGGATTTTCCCAGCTGGATTTTGACTTCTGCATGGGATGTTTCCAGGGCCTGGGCATCGGTGTTGGCTACAATAAATTTGACCCCCTGGAGTTTTGCATTGATCATGTTGTTGACTGCATTGCCGCCGGCACCGCCTACACCGATAACCTTGATTTTTGCTGACGTGTTGCTTTCCACATAAGAAAAATTCATTTCCACCTCCCTGTTTGTTTAAATGATATCCTTAAACCATTGTTTCATTCGTTTTAATATGGGACCCAGCCCGGAGGCCGGTGTTTCTGTGATGGGCATTTTGCAGGCGGCATTGCTGCCGAAGATCACCAAACCTACGCCGGTGGCATAGGCAGGGTTTTTTACAATATCTTTCAACCCGCCGATTTTGTCAGGTTCACCGATTCTGATGGGAACATTGAAGACCGATTCCGCAATTTCCGTAACACCGTCCATGACCACGCTGCCGCCGGTGAGAACAAAACCTGCGGGAAAAGCATTTTCCAGACCGTTTGAGAAAAGCTCTTTTTTCAGAAGCGAAAAGATTTCCTCCACCCGGGGTTCCAGAATTTCCGCCAGAATTGCCTTGGACAGTTTTTTGGGTGCTCTGCCGCCCACCGCAGGTACTTCAATGGTGGCACCGTTGCGTACATGTTCCGGCATACAGGTGCCGTGATCAATTTTGATTTTTTCCGCTTCCGGCAGGGGTGTCCGCAGGCCGATGGAAATATCATTGGTCAGGTTGTGCCCCCCCACGGTCAATTCATAAATAAACTTTACATTGTTGTCCCTGAAAAGGGCTATATCAGTTGTGCCGCCGCCCATATCCGCGACCACACAGCCCAGTTCCTTTTCTTCTGCACTGAGCACGGCCTGGCCGGATGCCAGAGATTCCAGTACAATGTCGCAAACCTCCAGGCCGGCTTTGTTGCAGCATTTGACAATATTCCGGGCAGAGGATACCGCGCCTGTGACAATATGGATTTTGGCCTCCAGACGGATGGCGGTCATACCCACAGGATTCTGAATGGATTCCATATCATCCACAATGAATTCCTGGGGAATGACGTGCAGGATTTCCCGGTCTGTGGGAATGGCAACGGCTTTGGCCGCATCGATCACCCGTTCCACATCATTCTGGGTAATTTCCCGGCCTTTGATGGCAATAATGCCATGGCTGTTGAATCCCTTCACATGGTTGCCTGCAATGCCCACATACACCGAGGAGATGTCACAGCCCGCCATGAGCTCAGCTTCCTGGACCGCTTTTTTTATGGAATCCACAGTGGATTCGATATTGACCACGGATCCTTTGCGCAATCCTGTGGAGGGATGGGAGCCTACGCCGATGACATTGATCTCGTCATCCAGCAGTTCTCCGACAACCGCGCATATTTTGGTTGTTCCAATATCCAGGCCCACAATTATTTTTTCATTTACCTGCAAAATCAAACCCCCTTTTCTATGTTGCGGTGCAGGGTATCCATTTCCGCTGTTTTGACAAAGACATTGTCAATATCATACAGGTCCATGGCACAGATGGTTCTCCCGGGTATGTTGGCAGTGATGTACCGGCTGATTTTCCGGGCTTTGATCAGTTTTTTCTGGTAATCATCAAACCCCAGATGAAGGGGTATGAGGCTGTATTCAGTCATGGGTGCCTGGTTGAAAACATCCGGTACCTGAATGGTGATACCCGTATGTTCATCTCCTTTAATGGAGACGATGGTATGGGGAATCGGTTTGTGGAGAAGATCCAGAATGGAATTGAACAAAGGGCCCTGGAAAAGATACCGGTCTTCAATCAGGGTAAGATCAAGGCCTGTGATGACCGGCAGCTGTAAAACATTGTCCTGATCCGGGTCATATTCTTTAAAAGGTTTTCCCTGGGTGTTGATGAGCATATCTGACAGGTTTTCAATACATACAATGGCCAGGGGTTCTTCTTCAACAATGGACACTTCCAGGGTAAAAAACAGGGACCGGTGAACAGCAGCTGCTGCAATCCAGGGATGGGCGGCAATTTTCTTTTCCATGGCAAACAGGTTCACTCCGAAGAAATTGGCTGGTGCTTCAAGGCCGGCAAGGGCAAGTATCTCATCTTTTGACACCCGGTTTTCTCCGGATACAGCAATCTTTTTTACGGCAAAAAAAGGACTTTGCACCACCATGTCATGGGCAAAAACAGCGGCAATGCTCAATATACATACCAGGACAGGCAGTGCAGCTATTTTAAAAAATTGCTGCCGCCCGGTTTTCATGAATCCCGGGTTGTCAGGATGTTTTTTGTACCGGTTCTGTCTGACTTTTTCATTCATCTGTTTTTCCCCCGTTTCCTGTCATCTTGACTTCTGTTTCAAGCATGATGCCGTAGCGGTCAAACACAGCCTTTTGGATCCGTTTTTTCAGGGCAAGAATCTCCTCGCAGGTGGCATTGCCGCAATTGACAATATAATTGGCATGTATTTCAGACACACGGGCATCCCCGCAGCAGGCCCCTTTAAGTCCGGCATCCTGGATGAGTTTTCCTGCAGAATATTTTTGGTCCGGGTTTTTAAAAAAACATCCGGCACTGGGCAGGTGCATGGGCTGGGTGGTTTGTTTGCGTTTCATATTGGCAGCAAAGCGCTGTTGAACCGTTTTTGGATCCCCGGCTTTCAGCGCAAGAGAGGTGCCCAGTATCAGATGGTTATCCAGTTCAAGACGGCGGTAGGTGAATATAAGATTTTGTTTTTTTATGGTTTTTACAGCCAGAGTGTCCAGATCCAGAATATCCAGATACTGAATTTTATTGCAGATACCCTGTGAGGCTGTGCCGGCATTCATCATCACCGCCCCTCCAATGGTGCCGGGAATCCCGGCGCAAAATTCCAGTCCGGTCAGGCCGCAGTTTTTCGTGTATCTGCATACAGCTGACAGACGCTCTCCTGCATCTGCACAAACAAGGATGGTTTCATCCGGACCTTTTTCTGACCGGATTCCAGAAGCAAGGTGCGTGGTGACAATAACAAGGCCCCGGATACCCTGGTCTGACACCAGCAGATTGGAACCGCCCCCCACTATTGTTACCGGTACAGATGTATCTTTTGCTGCCGTCAGTATTGCCAGCAGTTCCTGCCGGTTTTCCGGCACAGCCAGCAGGTCTGCCGGGCCCCCCACCTTGAACCGGGTGTACTGTTTCATGGGCACATCTGCTGATACCTGAAATGCTTTTTTTATCTTTTGTATGCCGGAATGCAGGTTCATGTGATTCTATAAAATCTCCACCAGTTTTTCTCCCAGGGTGTAAATATCGCCGGCCCCCAAGGTGAGGACCATGTCATTGGGTCTGCATTTATGGGTGGCCATGGACAAAGCCTGGGTAAAATCCGGGGCATAAGATACATTCTTGTGCCCATGATCCTGGATGCCCTGGCAGAGATTTTCAGAAGAAACCCCGTCAATGGGGGCCTCACTGGCTGCATAGATTGGTACCAGGATCAGGATGTCGGACTGGTAAAAAGAACGGACAAATTCGTTGAACAAAGCCCGGGTCCGGGTATACCGGTGGGGCTGGAATATGACCACCAGGCGTTTGTCCGGATAGCTTTCCCGTACCGCTTCCAGGGTGGCTGCAATTTCAGTGGGATGGTGGCCGTAATCATCCATCACCATTATTCCCTTTTTTTCTCCTTTGATTTCCAGACGGCGCTTGACCCCTTTTATCTGTTCCAGGGCCTGTTTGATGGTGTCAAACCCGATTTTCAACTCCAGGGCTGTGGCGATCCCTGCCAGGGCATTTAAAATATTGTGCTGTCCGGCAATGTTGAGAACAATTTCCCCAAGGTCCCGGTTATGCTGGCTAACCCTGAAATGGCTTTTGCCATTTATGAAGCGGATATCTTTGGCCCGCAGATCTGCCTGGGCTGCCATGCCGAAGGTGGTGTGCCGGACAGTAACCCTTGGCAGAATATCCTGGATATGTTCATTGTCCAGACACAGAATGGCCAGGCCGTAAAACGGGACCGAGTTGATGAACTGGACAAATTTGTCCTTGATATCTTCAATATCTTTGTAAAAATCCAGATGCTCCAGATCGATATTGGTTACTGCGGCAATGGCCGGGGAATATTTGAGAAAAGAGCCGTCGCTTTCATCTGCTTCTGCCACGATAAAATCACCTTGTCCGTGAAGGGCGTTGGTGTCCAGGCCCATGAGCAGACCGCCGATCACCACGGTGGGATCCAGGCCTGCGGTGTTGAGAATCTGGGAGATCATGGCTGTGGTTGAGGTCTTGCCGTGGGCACCGGAAACGGCAATGGCATATTTTATGCGCATGAGTTCGGCAAGCATTTCCGCCCTGGGGATGATGGGGATGGACAGTTCTCTGGCTTTTATCACCTCAGGGTTTTCCGGGGAGATGGCAGACGAGGTGACAATGACGTTTGCCCCTGCCACCTGTTTTTTGCTGTGGCCTTTAAATATCCTGGCCCCTTTGTCTGCAAGGCGCTGTGTGATGGCAGACAGTTTCAGGTCAGACCCGGATACAGTATATCCCAGGTTGATGAGCAGTTCTGCTATGCCGCTCATACCGATGCCGCCGATGCCGACAAAATGTATATGGTAGTCAGTCTGGTACATGGGTCAGGGCTCCTTTATGTCAAGAATATGGGCGGCAATGTGGTCTGCTGCATGTGGTCTGGCCATCTGTTTCATGGCGGCAGCCATCCGTTTTCGCTTTTCAGGATCTGATTTTAATGCCAGAACTGCCTGGCCCAGGGCATGGCCCGACAATTTATTGTCTGCCATGACAAGGGCTGCGCCTGTGTCTGCCAAAGACCTGGCATTAAAGCTCTGGTGGTCATCTGCAGCATGGGGATAGGGCACCAGAACGGCAGGTACGCCCTTGAGGGCCAGCTCTGAAATGGTGCCTGCCCCGGCCCGGCAGATAACCAGGTCTGCCTTGTCCAGGAGGGCCGGCATATTGTGGAAAAATGCCTGGACCCTGGCCCTTATTTTCAGGGATTCAAACGCCTTTTTGATGCGGGCTTCATCTGCAGTGCCGGTCTGAAGGATGATAAACAGATCTTTGGTGCCTGCCAGATCCTGTGCCATGTCATTCACCGCCTGGTTGATGCTGGATGCCCCTTGGCTGCCGCCGGTAACCAGAATGATAAAATCTTCTGGTCTGATATCTGAAAGCCATGGTGCATCCATGTCCTGAACCGGGCCTTTTTCCCTGACCGGATTTCCCACAAATTGGGTTCTGGGATTATGGGCCATACCCCTGGTGGATGGAAATGATGTAAAAATCGTACCGCAGAAACGGGCCAGCATCCGGTTGGTTATGCCCGGGATGGCGTTCTGTTCCTGAATGGCGGTGGGCACCCTGAGGATCCAGGCAGCCAGCACCACAGCAAAGGAGGAAAATCCGCCAACCCCCAGGACAAAATCGGGTTTGAACCGCAGAATAATGACCATTGCCTGGCACAAAGAGACCATTACCATGGCAAGACCGTACAGTTTTGTGAAAATCCCTTTGCCTTTGACAGGGTGTGCACTGATGGATGTATGGTTAAAGCCATATGTTTTTAAGGTGGAGACTTCAAAAGGGGTGTTGGTGCCCGCAAACAGAATTTGCACCCCGGGTTGCAGTTTTTGAAGGGCCTGGGCCACGGCAATACCCGGAAACAGATGGCCCCCTGTTTTTCCGCCGGCAATGAGGATGTTTCGCCTTCCTGTCATGACCGGTCCTTCCTGTCTGCGGGGGTTGATGCCCCGATATTCATTAAAATGCCCATGGCTGCCATGTTGATCACCAGGGATGTGCCGCCGTAACTGATAAAGGGGAGGGTCAGGCCTTTGGTGGGGAAAACGCTCAAGGCCACCCCGGTGTTGATAATGACCTGCAAACCCAGGTACAGGGTGAGCCCGGCTGCTGCTATGGCGCCGAACATGGTGTCAGCGTTTTTGGCAATGTTGCAGCCCCTGACCAGGATAATACCGTACAGCCCCAGTATGGCCAGAACCCCTGTCAGGCCGAGCTCTTCTCCGATAATGGAAAAAATGAAATCTGTGTGCGGCTCGGGCAGGTAATGCATTTTCTGCATGCCCAGACCGATGCCCTGACCGAACAGGCCCCCGGAACCAAAGGCTTTGAGTGAATGGGTAATCTGGTATCCGGCATCAAAAGGATTTTCCCAGGGATTCAAAAAGGTCAGAATTCTGGCAAGCCTGTATTCTACTTTGTATACCAGAAAATAGACAATCGGTATCACCAGGGGCAGCGGGCACAAAAGATGCACTATTCTTACCCCGGCCACGAACATCATGCCCCAGCAGATCATTCCCAGAATCACAATGGTGCCGAAATCCGGCTGAAAAATTATCAGCAGGGAAAAAAAACCGAATATAAGGGCATGGGGAACAAAGCCCACGGAAAAATCTTTTATCAATGGTTGTTTTTTGGACAGGCTGTAAGCCAGAAACAGAATCATTGCCAGTTTTGCAAATTCCGCAGGTTGAAACCTGAGCATTCCTAAGTCCAGCCACCGGCTGGCCCCGCCAACCCTTATGCCCAGATTCGGTACCAGCACCGCTGCCAGAAGGCCAAAAGAAACCATCAGGATGATATAGGCCAGGTGTTTGTAAAGCCGATGGGGAAAGGATGCTGCCACAAAAAGCACACACAGGCTGATACCGAAAAATATGGACTGGCGCTGCATGTAATAGAACAAGGTTTCATGGGCCTGCATGGAAATGGCGGAAGAGGCGGAATAGACCATGACAATACCGATGCAGCAAAGAATCAGTACAGGAAAAAGCAGGATTTTTTCCCTGAAAATCGGATGAACGGGCCGCAGGTTATCCATTGTATCTGTGCTCCAGTTCGGTGACGCAGGCAGTGAAATCATCTCCCCTTGCCCCATAGTTGTCATACATATCAAAACTGGCACAGGCAGGGGAGAGCAGTACCACATCTGCGGGCCTGGCAGCTTCAAAGGCAGTGGTCACCGCTTCTTTCATTCCTGATACACAGGTGACTTTGCACACCTGAAAAAATACCCGGGCAATATCACGGGCTGCCTCACCCATGGCAATGATCTGAACCACTGTGTTTTTTACTGCCGGCAACAACAGGGTAAAATCCGTGTCTTTTTTCCGGCCCCCGAGGATCAGGACAACCCTGTTTTTAAAATATTCCAAAGCCCGGATGACAGCATCTGTGTTGGTGGCTTTGGAATCATTGTAAAATTGTATGCCATTGATATGTGCAACAAAAGCCATGCGGTGGGGCAGGGGATTGAAGGCTGTGACAGCAGATGCAATTGCCCCGGGATCTGCCCCTGCACCCAGGCCTGCCAGGGCTGCGGCAGCAATATTTTCCAGGTTGTGGGTGCCTGGCAGGTTTTTCAGGTTCCTGCAGTCAATGCGCATTGTCTGGTCAGCAAATTTTTCCGGCAGGATCAGGTCAATGACCTGGTCTGAGATTCTGGCACCCTGGGTGATGGATTGGTCAGGGTTGGCAGAAAATGCATACACCCTGGCTGCCAATCCAGGTCGTGGACAAAAGGCATTTGATATGCCGGCATTGATGATAGCTGTATGGTTTGGGGCCTGGTTTCTGAATATGGACCACTTGGAACGGGCATAGTCAGCCATGCTTTCATAACGGTCCAGATGGTCAGGTGCCAGGTTCAGCAGAACAGCCGTTTCAGGGGCGAACTGTCTGGCCAGATCCAGTTGAAAACTGGAAATTTCCGCCACCACCACCCGGGCCGGATTCGAATTCATGAGATATTCCACCAGGGGGGTTCCGATGTTTCCTCCCATAAATGTGGATATGCCGGATGCCGCAAGGATGTCCCGCACCAGGGTGGTGACCGTGGTTTTCCCATTGGTGCCGGTAATGGCCACCATGGGGGTCCTGTTGTATCGGCTGAAAATGTCCAGGTCACCCAGAAGGGGTACGCCCAGGGATGCGGCTTCTTGTAAAAAGGGCATGTCCAAAGGTATCCCTGGACTTACCACAATGGCATCTGCACAGTTAAAGGTGTTCTGGTCATGGAACCCGATCTGGGTGTCAATTCCCAGGCGGTTGAGTTCTCCTGCATTTTTTGCTGCAGCAGGATCAATATCCGTTGCCTTGACAGTGTATCCCTTTGCAGCAAGAAACCGGGCCATGGAAAGACCGGATCTTCCCAGACCAAGAACCAGTGTGTATGATTTTTGGGATACCTGCATTCGTGTTACCTTATCTTTAGTGTGCCCAGTGAAATCAGGGCCAGGGTAATGGAAATGATCCAGAATCTGACAATCACCTTGGATTCGTGCCAGCCTTTGAGTTCAAAATGGTGGTGCAGGGGGGCCATTCTGAAGATGCGTTTTCCCTTGGAAATTTTAAAATAAGACACCTGGATGATCACGGATAATGCTTCAATGACAAACAATCCCCCCACAATGAGCAGCAGGATTTCCTGTTTCACCACCACGGCAATGGTACCTAAAATGGCCCCTAAAGGGATGGACCCGGAATCCCCCATGAATATCTGGGCCGGGTGGGCATTGAACCATAAGAACCCTAAACCCGCGCCTGCCAGTATGCCGCAGACCACTGAAAGCTCTCCGGCCGACATGATATGGCGCACATGCAGATACTGGGCAAACTGGGTATGACCGGCCACATAGGCAAAAAACATATAGGTGACAGATGCCACGATATAGGGACCGATGGCCAGTCCGTCCAGGCCGTCGGTGAGGTTCACGGCATTGGAAGTACCCACAATAACCAGGCAGGCAAAAGGGATGTACCAGATGCCCAGATCCGGGGAAAAATTTTTGAAAAACGGGATTGTCAGGGTGGTGTCAAAGTCGGGGCTGAAAAAAATGAGCAGGCTTATCACCAGTCCGCATACCACCTGGATGGAAAATTTTCCTTTTGCAGTGAACCCCATGTTTCTTTTTTTGACCTGCATGAGGTAGTCATCCACAAATCCGATGGCCCCGAACAGGAGAATAGTGAGCAACAAGATGGCCACATAATGGTTGGACAGACTGCCCCAGATTACCGTTGCCATGAAAACCGAAAACAAAATGAGAATCCCCCCCATGGTGGGGGTGCCTTGCTTGCCCAGATGGGTCTGGGGGCCGTCGATCTGGATGACCTGCCCGATCTGCATGGCAGCCAGTTTCCTGATCACAAAGGGTCCCAGAACAAAACAGATCACAAATGCGGTCAGCCCCCCGTAAATGGTCCTGAAGGTGATATACCGGAAAATATTCAAAAAGGTGAACTGGTCATGCAATGGGTATAAAAATTCGTACAGCATGGGCTATGCCTTTTCTTTTTTCCGGGATACAGAATTCATCTGACTCTCCCATTGCTTGATAATGGTTTCCATGGCCATGCCCCTGGATCCCTTGACCAGAACCCAGTCGTTTCTGCCTGCATGGGCCAGGGCCTGGTCTGCAATTTCCTGTTTGGTGCCGGAAAATATCCGGTCCCGGTCCATGCCGTTATCCACAGCCCCCCGGCAGGTATGGCTGCTGTGGGGGCCATACAGATACAGCCGGGTGATGCCCAGTTGCGCCGCTGTTTTGCCCACGGCATAGTGAAGATCTGCAGATGCCTCTCCCAGCTCCAGCATATCCCCGAGTATGGCAATGGTCCGGCCCTTTCGGTCCTGACCTGAGGTGACAGCTTGTGCCGACAAAGTCTCCAGGGCCCGGGTAACAGATGCCGGATTGGCATTATAGGTGTCATCAATAAGCTGGATACCGTTGGCAAGGCACCGGATATCCATTCTGCCGGATCCCGGGGCAAAGGCAGCCAGACCAGCCTGCATGTCACAAATGGCGATGCCGGCTGTTGATGCGGCAGCCAGGGCAGCCAGGGCATTGTTGACCATGAACTTTGCCGGGGAGTTGATTTGAAACCGGGCGGAGGTATTTTTGATTGTGGCTGTAAACCAGATCCGGTTTTCAGAAACCTGGATATCTGTGGCAGAAACATCGGCTGTTTCACAGGATCCAAAAGAAAGTATCTGTGAGATATCTGGATTGTTTTTTGCCCCGGTTTTCAGAATATGTGCCCTGGGATCATCGCCATAAAATATGGCAGTGCTGTTATTTTGTGCATGGTCAAAAATCTGGGCTTTGGCAACAGCCACATTGTCAGGGGTTTTCAAGCCTTCCAGGTGGGCGCCGGATGTGTTGGTGACCACGGCAATGTCCGGGCAGGCAATGGCGGACAGCCGTTTCATTTCTCCTGTCTGGTTCATGCCCATTTCAACCACTGCCCATTGGTGGGCATAAGAAAGGGATAAAAGGGTTGCAGGCACCCCGATTTCATTGTTGAAATTTTTCTGGGTGGCCAGGGTGTCAAAAGCGGTTTTAAATATTTTTTGGGCCATTTCCCTTGTGGTGGTTTTGCCGTTGGACCCGGTGATGGCCAGAACCTTGACCCCGGAGCGCAGCCGCTGGAACCGCCCCAGCCTGCCAAATGCAGCCAGGGTGTCCGGGGTTTCAAACAGCAGCATTCCTTTTTTTTGTGCCTGGTCCCATATTCTTTCGCCTAACGTCTGATATGTTCCGGTCCGGACCACAAATGTCTGGATACCTTTTTTTACCAGATCCGGAATATAATCATGGCCGTCAAAATGTTCCCCTGTCAGTGCCACAAAGATGTCATTGGTTTTTATGGTCCGGGAATCGGTGCTGATGCCGGCAAAAAAGGTGTCTGCATCCAGGGTGTCCAGCATCGGGGAGGTACCAAGGGCAGATTCCAGATCCGCCCGGCTCCAGGCAATGGGAGAGAACCTGTCGGCAAATGATTTGCACGCATCCTGCAGTTGTTCTTTGTCATCAAAATGAATGGTGCCGCTGTTGGTTATCTGGTAGGTTTCATGCCCTTTGCCCGCAGCCAGAATGATGTCATTGGGCCGGGAGATCATCACAGCGGTGTGCAGCGCTTTTTTCCGGTCCACCTGTTGGATAACACCTGTGGCAGGCGATTCGGTTGTCGCACAAAGGTTATTGCTTACTTTGCCGAAAATGGGATCGGCTGTGATCCCTTTCATGATATCTGCCACAATCTGTTCCGGGTTTTCGGTTCTGGGATTGTCTGATGTTACAATGGCCACATCACTGTATCGGCAGGCAATTTTTCCCATGAGGGGGCGTTTGGACCGGTCCCTGTCTCCGCCGCAACCGAATACGGTTATCAGACGTTTGGGGGCCCGCTGCTTCAGGGTTTTGAGGGTGGATTCCAGGGCATCCGGGGTGTGGGCATAGTCCACAAACAGATACCGGTTTATGTTGGTGCCAACCTTTTCCAGACGGCCTGGCACCCCTTTGCAGTCGGCAATTCCCTGCTGGATGTGCAGAGGGGAAATACCCAGGCCATATGCTGCACCGGCGGCACACAGGATGTTTTCCAGGTTGAACAAACCTGTTAGGGCGGAGGCAAAGGAAAATGCATCATTTTTCAGAAAGATGCGGCCGCAGATGCCCTGGATGGTGTCAACGATATCCTTGGCTGTGACATCTGCCGTTTTCCGGTACCCCACCCGGATGACAGGATAATCCAGACTGTCAGCCAGTTTCTGTCCCCATGTATCATCCACATTGATGACAGCCGGGGCAGAAGCGGTTTTGGCTGAGGGTCCGAGAAATTCTGTGAAAAACCGTTGTTTGCATGAAAAATAGGTTTCCATGTCCGGGTGGTAATCCAGATGGTCCTGGCTCAGGTTGGTATACACCCCTGCATTGAACCGGCAGCCGTCCACACGAAACTGGTCCAGTCCATGGGAAGAAACCTCCATGATGACGTGGGTCACCCCTGCCTGTTTCATTTGAAAAAGGGTGCGCTGGAGCACAATGGCATCAGGTGTGGTAATGGGGTTGTCCAGTGTTCTGCCGTTGTAGCGGATGTTGATGGTGCCGATGACCCCGCAATTTAACCCGGCTGCCAGAAAAATACTTTCCAGCAGATAGGAGGTGGTGGTTTTGCCGTTGGTGCCGGTGATGCCCACCAGGGTCATGTCCCCGGACGGTTCGCCGTAAAACCGGGAAGCTATGGCAGCTGCCGCTTTTCTGGAATCCGGCACCAGAAAGACCTGGTCCAGGTTTTTGGGATTATTCTGGGCAATCACTGCAGCAGCGCCGCAGGCAAAGGCATTTTCCATGTAATCATGCCCGTCTGCCGCATGGCCCTTGATTGCCAGAAACAGTTGTCCGGGCAAAATGTCCTGGGCCTTGGTCTGAATGCCGGAAATCTCCATATCAGACTGATCCGGTATCAGGCTCTGGCCAATGCCCTGTAGCAAAAAAGATAGTTTCACAATGCGTCTCCCCGGGAAAAGGGTGGCGTTCTTGTGTCAAGGGTCTGTGCTGCAGCCTTTTGGGAGCCGGCGGTTATTTTGCGTGGCGCAGCTGCCACCAGGCTTGCGGAGACAGGGGGAATGCTCAGATAATTACAGGACTGGGCCATGATGGTTTTAAAGGCAGGAGCAGCCACGTCTCCGCCGTAATATTTTTTTCGGGGTTCATCCACCACCACCAGAATTGCCAGCTGGGGATTTTTTTCAGGCGCAAACCCGGCAAAAACCGACATGTATTTGTTTTTGGCATACTGTTTTTGACCGGCTTCCACTTTCTGGGCAGTGCCGGTTTTACCGCACACTGCATAGCCGGTAAGATCCGCTTTGGTACCGGTGCCCTTTTCCTGGACAGCCAGGCGCATCATGTGTCCGACCTGGGATGCAACCCGGGGGGATACAGCCTGGCGCACCAGGGTGGGGGAAAAGACCTGGATATCTTTGCCGGTATTGGAAACTATTTTTTTAACCAGCATGGGTTTCATGAGCTGACCGTTGTTGGCAATGGCACTGATGGCAGAAATGAGCTGGATAGCGGAAACAGAAACCCCCTGGCCAAAGGAGATGGCCCCGGCATCAATATCAGACCACCGGCCCGGCGGCATGAGTGTACCCAAGGTTTCTCCGGGGCATTCCACCTGGGTTCTGCTGCCGAATCCAAACCGGGACAGGCAGGCATGCAGTGTTTTTCTGCCAATGGTTTCAGAGATTTTGACAGCGCCGATATTACTGGAATAAGTGATTATATGGTTAATGGAAAGCCAGTCATGGGGATGGGTGTCATTGACAACATATCTGCCGATACGGTATTTGCCGTTTTCACAAAAAAAGATGGATGCAGGGGTAAACCCTTTTTCCAGGGCAGCAGCAGCTGTAAAAACTTTCATTGCTGAACCCGGTTCAAACGCGTCTGTGACAGCCCGATTTCTGAAAAGATTCTGGTGAAACTCCTGATAGTTGTTGGGGTTGAAGCGGGGATAATGGGCAATGGACAGCAGTTCACCTGTGGCCGGACGCATGACCAAGGCCAGACCGGATTTTGCCTGGTGTTCTTTAACGGTCTGCTCCAGAGTTTTTTCAGATAGAAACTGGATTTTTTTGTCCAGGGTGAGTACAAGGGCATTGCCCCGCAGCTCATCCTGGGTTTTCTGATCAATGTCCAGAACCCTTCCTGTGCCGTCTTTTTTGACCGTTACCGCAATTTCTTTGCCATCCAGAATGCTATTGTATTTGAACTCAAGCCCCTCAAGTCCGATATCGTTTCTGCCGGTGAATCCAAGAACCTGCGCTGCCAGGTCCCGGTTGGGATAGAAGCGTTTGAAACTTTGTTTAAAATATATGCCCGGCAGGCGCAGTTTTTTTATTTTCTCAGCCACATCCGGTGATATGGCTTCTGCCAGAAGGGCATACCGCCGATCAGTGGCAAATTTTTGTGCCAGATCGTCGGGGTCTGTTTCCAGTATCTTTGACAATATCCGGGCGGTTTTTACCGGGGCTTCAATGTGCAGGGGATCAGCTATGACGGTCAGGGCATCCAGGCTGGTTCCCAGTTTATACAGGTTCCGGTCCAGAATCTGTCCCCGTTCTCCTTTGATGGTCAAAAGCCTGGAATATCCATTCTCCGCCCGCTTAGAATACAGATCTGCCTTGCGGATCTGGATGTCAAATGACTTGGCGCCCAGCAGCAGCAGGGTACCCACCAAAAATACTTGGACCACCACCACCCGCGTTTTTATGTGCCGATCATCTGTCATTACAGGCTTTCTTTCCCAAGGTAGATGGTCTGGTTGAATACATCACCTGTCATCTTCAGTTGTGATCCGGCAATACGAATAATGCGGTCATCAGACCTGAGCCGGTCCCGTTCCAGAGTCAGTTCTTTCTGATAAGACAACAGCGCTGACAACCGGGCCTGTGCTGAAGATATTTCCAGGATGGCCTGGGTGCTTTCGGTCCTCACCCAGGTATGCACCAGCAATTCCCCGAACAAAACGCAAATGAGGACCAGCCATTTTACCCCAGTGTTTTTCTTTTGTTGGTCAGTGCGTTTCTGGTTCATTTCTTATATCCTTTCAGCGACCCTGAGTTTTGCACTTCTGGCCATGGGATTTGCCGCCATCTCTCCAGGTGATGGTATCAGGGGTTTTTTGAAAATGGATTTCATGGTCGGCTTTGCATTACAGACACACTGGGGCAGGTCTTTGGGACAGGTGCAAAGGGCTTCAAAAGATTTAAGGTGCTGTTTTACAATGCGGTCTTCAAGGGAATGAAAGCAGATAACGCAGATTCTGCCGCCTGTGACCAGCAGGTCAGGGACCTGCTGCATGAATATGGCAAGATTTTCCAGTTCCTGATTGACAGCAATGCGCAGGGCCTGAAACACCCGGGTGGCAGGATGAATTTTTTGGGCAGCAGCCCGGCCTTTTGGAACTGTGTCACAAATGATGCGGGTTAAGTCCTGTGTGGTTGCGATGGGGTGGATCTGCCTGCCCCTGACAATGGCCCTAGCAATCCTGCGGGAGAATTTTTCTTCACCGAACCGGAAGAACAGATCTGCCAGTTCTTTTTCTCCAAAAGAGTTGACAATGTTTTCAGCTGTCAGGTCGTTTCTGATATCCATGCGCATATCCAAAGGTTCATTCAGGTTAAAACTGAATCCCCGGCGTGCCTGTGTGATCTGGTTCAGTGAAAATCCCAGGTCCAGGACAATGGAATTAACCCCGGAGATATTGTGCTGGTCCAGGATCTTTGGAAGGCGTGAGAAATTGTCATGCACCAGTATGATGTTCCTGGCAAATCGGTGTAACACTGTTTTTGCATTGGCAATGGCCTCATGGTCCTGGTCAATACCGATCAGGGTGCCGCCGGGAAGTATGGCTTTTATGGAAGATTCTGCATGGCCGGCACCTCCCAGGGTGCAGTCCACACACACATCCCCGGGTTTCAGGTTTTGATACGCAAGTACCTCGGCAGGCATGACAGACGTATGCACAAATCCCATGGTTACAGCCCCAGGGAAGCAATTTCCTCCCTTACTTCCGCTTGTTCAAGTTCCTGCTCCATTTTCAGGTTCTCCTGATCCCATCTTTCCCGGGCCCAGATCTCGAACCGGTCCAAAACCCCCACCATAACAATGTCTTTTTCGATGCCGGCATAGGTGCGAAGGCTCTGGGGAAGTAAAATCCGGTCCTGCTTGTCACATTTCAGGGGACAGGCATTTCCCAGGAAAAACCGTTTAAATTTTTCCATTGCTGCACTTTTTGCAGCCAGGATTTTTTTCTCCAGTTGTTTCCATTCACTGAATGTGTAGGCATACAGACATCCGTCCTTGATGGAGACCACAACCCCGTATTCATCATCCGCCTTTAAGACGTTCCGGAATCTTGCCGGAATGATTATCCTGCCTTTTGGGTCGATTGTATGAAAGGAGCTTGATCGGAACACGTATTTTTAAGCCTTTGTTTTGGGTGTAGCATCCACTTTACGCCACCTTTTTACACACTTTTACGAAATATACGGTATAAGTCAAGAAAAAAATGGGAATAAAATGAAAAAATTCCTTGGAAAATATGTTTATCAAATTGATTTTATAAAAAAAAGATGAAAGGGGATTAAAGTGGATGTTATTTCAGGACGCTGTGGAGGGAAAAAGCAGGATGTTTTACATGGGAGCTGCGGGGATGTGTATGCAGATGTTACTGCTGCAGTGGCGCGGCAATGGTGGCCCGGACAGATGCAATGACCGCATCCATCCGGTCCGGATCATTTGCCATTACATACACGGGCCTGTGCACAATGATCTCCACTTTCCCCGGCACAAGGTCCAGTGAGTCCGGAGGCAGGAGCTGGTATGAATTTTTTATGGTAACCGGTAGAATGGGAAGACCGGTTTCCCTGGCAAAGACAAAAGCCCCTTTTTTAAAGGGGCGTACCTGTCCGTCACGGCTTCTGGTGCCTTCTGCAAAAAAGAGCACAGATGCCCTGGGGGACAGCAGTTTTCTGGCCTGGTGAATGGAACGTATGGCAGCATCCCTGTGAGACCGGTCTATGAAAATACAGCCCAGATAATGGCAGGCAGTCCCGAAAATGGGAATGTTGCGCAGTTCCTGCTTCATGACCCATTTGATGTGTAGCCCCATGAACCCGTGGATCACCGGTATATCCACCATGGACTGGTGGTTGGCCACCACCACATAGGCATTCTGGGGGGTGAGGTTTTTCTTTCCCGTCAGAACAACCCGGACAGGGACGATGGCACAGGAAAGCCTAGACCATAAAACAGCTGTCACATTGGCGGCATCCTGGGTGAACACCGCCCCTGTGGCTATACACACCAGTCCCAGGACCACGGTGATGGCCAGCATGAAAGGGACCACCACCACCCATTTATAGGGTTGATATATAAGTTTTAATATCTGTTTCACTTTCACTGGACAGCGGGCTCTTTTCCTTCTTCCTCCTGTTCTGGCGTAAGTCCGGCCAGTTCATGGGCCCAGGACCGGATGTCTTTGGCAACATATTCTTTGAGGGCAAAGGCATACCCATTCATGGAGGAAGTCCCGAAAACCTGACCTTCTTCTTCCTGGTCAAACAGATGCAAAACAATGGGTGTATTGTTTTCTAGAATTATTTTCAGATCCGGGGCTTTCTCTTTAAAATTGTGTTTGTCCGGGTCATCGATAAACCGGTCACATGACAGCACAGACAGGGTGGACAAAAGGTTGGAAACCGTTTTTGGATCAGGCGCACTCCCGTCTTCATATCTGAAGCCTGCCCCGGTGTCATCCTGTGTGCCTGCCCCGGTTTTTTGGGCTTTCAGATGTGTCTGCTTCCCCCGGGCTTCAATGGTTATGCCTGTAATGGATGCTTCAGTAAAATCCAGGACCTGCTTGTCTCTGAATCCATTGACCGTTTTATCGAAATGCTGCCGGAAGCTGTCTGCGGCATGGTAAATATTGGGATCGTTTTCAAGCATGACAAAGGTGTGGTTGAAAGTGGGGGCGGTCTTTCCGATCGTGAAGGACAAAAGAGCCGTGTTCTGGTCATAGGCGGTGACATCCAGGCGGTGGCCGTCATCCAGTTCATACCGGATGAGGTCCTGATTTTCAGACACCAGGGCTGAAAGACGCAGTCCTGTGACTACGTCCAGCATCTGGCGCATGGCAGTTTCATCCGCCGGATATGCCTTGTCCGTTACCACCCAGCCCTGGCCTGTTCTGGTAAATGCAATGGTGTCATCCGGTTTTTGGATAACCAGGCGGTCCACACTGTCTGCCGTCACTTTTGGGGGAGCAGGCAGGGTATAATGGGTGCGGTCCTGTTTGTTGAATAAAAGATAACCGCTCAAAGCAGCGATGAAAAGGATCAGAATCAGGTATTCTTTTTTCATGGCAAAGGCATCCTTATGAATTGAACAATGTAGCAATTTTTTTCTTTTTTGCATTTCTGGCAGCCCAGATTCCTATGCCGAAAAGAATTACCAGGGCCGGCAGTCCGGCAATATTAAAGGCTTTTATCACCCCGCGCATCATGGGGGTGGTGGGATCCAAAGGATTTAAGGACTGCTGTTTGCTGCGCATGGCAGCAATGTCATCTCTGTTGTTCAGATGATCTATGGTGTTGAGGATGAAGGTGGCATTGGTGGTTTTTCCTTCAGGATCCAGCATGTTGTCCTGGAGCATCTGGGAGCATCCCAGCACAAAAATTTTGGCAGGGCTGGAGGTTTCTTTTAAACGGTTTTCAGCCACCAGTCCTTTGGGGGTTGTAGAAACGGTTTCGCCTGGCGGGATCTCATTTTCCGGCAGATCATCTGTCCGGACATCTGCCTGATCCTGTGCATCCGGGGTGTCGGTTTCCCCCACCTCTTTTCGGGGGATGGGTTTGTCCTTGAAATAGCTGGTAAAGGTGCCTTCCAGGATATATGCCAGGTCATATGCGCGCAGTTCTTCTGTGGATTCGGGTGGAGAGATGAACATGGGGTTGAGATTGATACTGCCCTGCATGAGCCAGGATTCATCAGAGGTGTGCAGCAGTCTTGTGGCGGTAACCTGGGATTCATCAATATTGTCTTTTACCAGCTCCACAGGCGATGCCTGCATGGCAATGAGTCCCTTGATATTGTGCATGAAGCCGGGGGTGTTGTTAATGGATTTTTCCTTGAGCAGGGGGGCAAAATATATAACCTGCTCCCCGCCTTCCCTGGGCTGGTGTTTATAGGCGGATTTATCCAGAACATAGGCTGGTTTCAAGGATATGCCGTAATGGGTCAGCAGTTTTTCAAGACCGGTGTCAATGGGTTGGTATTGGGGCATGCCCATACCGCCCCGGGGCATAATTTCCTGGAAGGCATCCCCGAAAAAGGCAATGTTGGTGCCCTGCATCAGGGCCTGGTCGATCTGGAACAGTTCATAGTTGGAAAACGGCTCTGTGGGTTTGGCAATAATCAGACAGCTGAGGCCCTCTGGAATTTTTTGTTCTGCCAGGGCGATTTGTTTGATGTTGTATCTGTCTGATAACAGGTTGTTGAATACCTGCATGCCGGCACCCTGCTGCCCCTGCATCATGGCCATCTGGTCAGGGCCCAGGGTGTGGGTGCCGTGGTCGGCCAGAAACCCGATATCCTGGTTGATGCCGATCATTTTTTCCATGATGGCGGTGATTTCCTCTCGCAGGGCATCAGGCTCAGTCATCTGGTAGGTGGTCCCGATGATGGGCAGATCCATGGCCGTTATCAAAGGCAGGCTGGCAGACTGGTCTTTGTATTCCAGAACCAGGGCCGCAGCCCCCTGGCCGGCAGAGATGTTTTTTTCCGGGATGGCCGGCCAGGACAGGGCCATGATATCATGTTTTTCAGCGATCCTGTCCAGGGTCTGTCTGTCGGAAATATCGGTGTGCTCAAAGGTCAGTATGCCCCGGCTTCTGGCGTTGATGTCCGTAATGGTGTCTTTGACGGCCTCAGCCAGTTTCGGGAGATTGTCCAGGCCGATGAGAGGGGCAATGGTGTGCAAAGAAGAGGACAGGTATAGTTTGGCCTGGATGGCATCTTTTACACGCAAGAGTGCGGATACTTTGTTGTTGAGTTTCTGGATGGTGGTTGTCAACTGGTATTCCAGCCCGTCGGTGGATGTGACAGCATTTATTTTTTCAATGAGATCGCCGTGGATGATCACCAGACCCATGAATGCGTTCTTGAATTTGATCTCATCATTTTCCATTATCCGGATCTGGATGGGGGAGATACCGTAACTTCTGGCCATCTCTCTGTTTTCATTGGCACGGGAGGAAAGGTCTCCTTCGTCGGAAGATACATTGTAAAAGCTGAAGTTGAACTGGCGCCCGGCCCGGGCAGCATACTCTTCCAGCAGATCCCGCAGATACCGTTCCGTGTTGTTGTGGGGGGCAGGCAGGTTTTTGGAAAAGAAAACCTTGACGCTCAGGGGTTCGGACAGGGTAGCCACTGCCTCTTTGCTGGCTTCGGACAGAGAAAAGATCTGGTTGCGGGTGAGATCAGCCCTGAAAAACAGGGTCAGCCCGGCGATGTTCACCAGCACTATTACTGCAATATAGAGGATGAATTTGATA
>JAABSB010000005.1 GCA_011390615.1 Desulfotignum sp.
GGGCCACAAACACCCAGAACAGGACAATGACCAGTCCCACCATGGCAATTTTGGAACTGAGCAGGATGACGAACATATCCTTGAGCCGCACTTTTTTGGTTTTTTCAATATTCTTGGTTTCAACTGTTTCAGGCATACCGTATCCTCGGATTCAAAAAGGTATAGATGATATCGGCCACCAGCTGGGTGCCGACGGCTACCAGGACCATGATCATGGCGCCTGCTTCCAGGGCGTTGAAATCTTTGTACAACGCTGATTCCAGCAGATAGGCCCCGAGCCCCGGGTACCCGAACACCACCTCCACGATGACGATCCCCCCCAAAAGCCAGTTGACATGGAGCATGATCACGGTGATGGGGGCGATGAGGGCGTTTTTCACCGCATGTTTGAACACCACTTTCTTATAGGGCAGCCCCTTGAGAAATGCGGTGCGGATATAGGGTGATTTCATGACCTCTACCATGGAGGCCCGGGTGATGCGCAGTATATACCCCAGTTCGATGAGGGTGAGGGTAAGCACCGGCAGGATCAGCATCATGGGTTTTTCCCAGGGCGCAGATGTGCCCAGCACCGCCGCACCCGGCAGCCATCCCAGCCAGACGGAAAAAATCAGGGTCAGAAAAATACCGGTGGCAAACTCCGGCACCACGGAAAACATCATGCCGCCTACCGATAAGAACCGGTCCTTGAGAGATCCTTCCTGGAGCCCGGCAATGAGCCCCAAAAGCAGAGCCAGTGGCATCACAATGACAAAAGCGGTGCCTGCCAGGACCACAGAGTTGCGCAATCGTGTCCACAGGCTTTTGTTCACCGGCCGGCCGGTGCGGAAGGAAATCCCGGGATCCCCCCTGACAAATCCTTTTTTCAATGGGATATAGTCTTTGGGCCCGCCGGAACTTTCCATCCAGCCCTTGCCCATGACAAACACAAACATGGTTTCGGTTTCACCCTTGACCCACCGGACGGCATGGTTCTGACGGTCAATCCCCCAGAATTCCTGTTTTCCGTCTTCAATGGCCTCCCACCGGCCATTGTCAATGTATTCTGTTTTTTCGCCGTCTTCAGTGATCACAATGGCCACCAGATCATCTCCGTCCACTTTCCAGCGGATCAAAGCCCCGTCTTTTCTGACGGCCCACCACTCCTCAAAATCTTCTTCCGTGGTGATTCTTTTCAACGGCATGTTGATTTTTTTTTCAGCGATCCAGTCATTGCCGGCGATCCAGTGCAGATACCGCACATACATGGGCTGATCCAGGCCGTTCTGCCGGATAAAGGCGGCTTCCTGTTCCGGGGAGATAAAGGCCCCCAGCACATTTTTGGCAATATTGCCGGGGGATGATTCAGCAATGACAAAAACCGCCACAGACACCAGGATCATGGTCAGCAGCAGCAGGAAAAAACGTCGGAGGATAAAGACAATCATAAAAATCCCTGTTCCTTTGTTTAAGGGGCCCGCACGCTGGATTTTTCAGGTGCGGGCCGCACAGGTTTTTATTTACGCGAAGGACACATCATTGAACAGCATAAAACCATTGGGATGCCCTTCTAAGCCCTTGACATTGCTTCTGGAAACCATCCAGACAGCCCGCCAGTAACCAATGCCGATGGAGCCCCTGTCATACTGGATTTTCTGGAGTTTGCAGAACAGTTTTCTGCGCTCCTCCACATCCAGGGTGCCGTTGGCTTTTTCCAGGATTTCGGAGAACTCCTCATCCACCCACCGGGTTTCATTCCAGGCCACGGGTTTGCCGTCTGTGTCAGCCTTGTAGGCCAGGTTCAGGACCATGGTGCCCAGGGGACGGTGGGTCCAGGGGGTGATGCCGAAGTCCACTTCCGTCCATTTTTCCCAGTACTGGCTGTTGGGCATGGTCTGCAGGTTGATTTTGAATCCGCCGGGAATGGCGTCCTGTTTGAGGATTTCCGCATACCGTACCACATCCGGCCATCCGGAACCAACCGCCAGGTTGACTTCCAGGCCGTTGGGATACCCGGCCTCTGCCAGCAGTTTTTTTGCTCCTTCAGGATCATAGGGCGGGATGGGCATTTCGCAGTATTCAGGGTGCAGCTGGTAGACGTGAAAATCCTGTCCTTCCAGACCCTGTCCCATATAGGCCAGTGCCAGAATTTTTTCATGGTTGTGGCATTTTCTCATGGCCAGACGGACCTTTTCATTGTCCCAGGGTTTGAGATCCACCCGCATGCGCAGTACCCGGGCAGATGCGGTGGGGGCCGCCAGAATGCTGATTTCAGGGTCATCCTTGAGGGCCCGGAAAATGTCGGTGCCGCCGATGTCGGACAGGTCAATGAAATCGATGTCTTTGCTCTTGATGGCAGAAATCATGGGGGCGGTTTCAGTACCCATGTCAAGGAAATGCATCTCGTCCAGGTATGGCAGGGGTTTGCCATCTGCCCCTTTCTGCCAGTAGTCGGAGCGGGCCTTGACAACTGCCAGTTCGCCTTCCCGGTAGGTTTCCAGGGTGTAGGGACCGGTGCCATGGGGGGCTTTGAGGAAATCCCCTTCAAAGGTCTTGTGGTTGAGCACCTGGGCCGGATACTGGAAAAGGTCTTCGGGGATCGAGATGGAGGGAACCGTCAGGTGCAGTTTGATCTGATAGTCATTGACCTTTTCAATATTGTTGGCACTCAGATATCCCCCCACCAGGCCTTTCATGGAGGAGCCCACACTCTCATCCAGCCACTGGTTGAAGGTGAAGACCACATCATCTGCGGTAAAGGTATCTCCGTTGTTGAATTTGACACCTTTTCTCATGTTCAGTGTCCAGGTTTTCAGGTCGTCACTGGCATCCCAGCTTTCCAAAAGATAGGGATGGGTGATGTTTTTGCCGTCGGTCAGGGTCAGGTATTCTGCCACCTGGCGGGTGACGTTGGATGCAGCGATCCAGGAATAGGTGGCGGGATGGGCAATTTTCTGAAGCGCTGTGGCAACCCGCAGGGTACCGCCGCGTTTGACGCTGCCGGCAAAGGCTTTACTTGTCCAGGAAAGCCCTGCCATCTGGGTGGCTGTGAAAGCAGATACCCCCAAGAGGGTGGAATACCGCAAAAATTCCCTTCTGGAAAGTTTGCCTTTTTCCATGTCACTTTTCATGTCATGTACTGCCGGATGAATTCTTTTTTTCATGCTTGCCTCCTTTTTTTTCTTGAATGATACCGAATTTTCATACAAACCACTGGCCTGTGAAGTCTGTATGGTTATTACATGCCCTCCTTTTTAATGCAATTTTTTTTACTATTTTTTTAAAAAAGTAGTTTTATCCTTTTTCCAGTCTGGCCAGGATTTCTCGTTCACCTTCGGTTTTGAGCCGCTCCAGTTCCGCTGTCACCTTGTCGCTCAAAGGATCCGGCTTGTGGGTTTCCATGATAGACCGGATCTCTTCCTGGACCCGCTGGTCCATGGTGGGGCGGCCGGCAGTTTTCCAGGCATCGATGGTCTGGCGGTTGAGCAGTTTTGACACCGACAATTCCTGTTTGAAATGGTCCAGGGTATGTTTTTGGGTGATAAAGTGGCCACCGGGACCCACATCTTCCAAGATCTGCCGGGCCAGGGTTTCCTTTGTCACGGTAATCCCTTCCACAAACCGCTTGGTCATGCCCACAATTTCATTGCCCATCACCAGCTGTTCCAGGGAACAGGCCATGCCCGAGGCCATGTACCCCACATCATGGATGAGGTTCAACCCGGACAGTCCCTGGGCCAGGATGGAAAAGGTGCCTTCCAGGCCGGCCTGTGCATCCAGGATCTTGGCATCTGTGGCACCGGCCAGGCCCCAGGTGGGCAGTTCAAAGGATTTGGCTATTTCCGCCTGGGCCGCAATCCCCAGGCTGTTTTCCGGCGCCCCCATGGTCATGAGCGCGGTTTTCATGTCCAGTATCCCCACATTACCGCTCATGGCCACCGGACAACCGGTTTTTCGCAGCTGGGCAATGGTGATGTGAACCAGGGCTTCGGCCGTGATCTGCACCAGCATGCCGGCCAGGGTGACCGGGCCTGTGGCACCGGCAGATACGGTGGAACCGGGCAGCTGGGGCATGAACCGGTCTGCGGCTATGAGAATCCGGTCCACCACGTCATCCGGAAAAAACAACGGCGCAATGGCTTCCGGATAAAGTATGAGAAACGGTTTTTCCCGCAGTCTGTCCTGGCCCCCGGCGATCACGGCGGCCATTTCATACACATACTCACATCCCAAAGGCGAGTACCCGATAAAGGCGGCCGGCTTGGTGGTGTTGGCGAACATGGCCGGAATTTCATGCACTTCTGCAGCTGCGCCCGGCACATCCTGGGAAGAGCCCATGGGCATGACAAAGTCGATGTGGGCGCAGGCATCCGCCACTTTTGCGCCCAGGGCGATATCCTTTATGCTGGTGGGCCGGATATCTCCGGTGAAAGGGTCCCGGTGGTTGGGGCTGGCCGTGGAGGTGCCGTAGTGGCTTTTCTCCCCTTCCACCTCCAGGGCCCGCCTGCCGTTTCTGTCATAAATGGTCCAGCCTTTGGGTGCGGTGGTCAAACACCCCTGGACAATGTACCTGGGGATCTTGATGCGGTCGTCCTTTACCCATGCCCCGGCCTGGGCCATCATTTTGTGAACCTGGCTGTGCCGGCATTTAAACCCCACTTTTTCAATAATATCAAAAGCAGCCTGTTTGATTTCCCAGATCTGGTCGTCGGTGAGTATCCGCATGCCCACAGAGCGGCTTTTGGTGCTGGATGACTGAATCACGTGCTTTCCTTTCAAAAATTATGGTATTTGCATTTGCATTTTATGGTTACTGTTTTTCAGTTCCGGGGGTTTCCCGTTTGTATCCCAGCCCATGGCCTGGTAAAATTCCGCCAGCATACCGGTCAATGCTTTTCTGGTGAGCCCGTCCGGCAACGCTTTGCCGGAAAAGAACCTGTCCGGCAGCTGGTCCACCAGGGGCAGGACGGAATGGCGCAGGTTGAAGAGCCTTTCCATGGCCGCAATTTTCTCTCCAGCTCCCGTCAGACCGTCTCGGGAAAAACCTGTTTCCGCCAGTGCGTTCACAAGAGAAATTTCCGGTTCCAGATTGAATGACTTGAGCAGAGACAATACCGGCACCTTGCACAGCCCCAGGCAGTCCACCAGGATATTGGTCACCACGGCCTTTTTGATCAGCCATCCCTTGGCCTGGGTAGCATGGATATCCACTGCCAGGGCGGTGCCGAATTCTTTGATGGCGGCTTCTTTTGTCCAGCTGTATTCCAGAGAGGCATAGACATTGTTGTAATCCCCGCCCCTGCTGGAGACTGCATATCCCAATGCGGTCCCCATGATGGCACCAGGATGGTAGGCGGTCAGCTCCAGGCCTTTGACATGGGCGGCACAGGCTGCTGCTTCGGCCCCGATCTGATCAGCCGCATGCCTGACACCGCCGGCCAGAAGCCGGCCCAGTTCCGTGGTGCGGGTTGCTATCCGGTGAATAAGGGTTTCCATGGTGCGGGCATTGCCCCAGGACAAATCCAGATCTTTTTTGAGATGTTCCGGCATCAGGTTTTTTTCATCCAGGTCCATGGCAAAGGCGATTACCGATGCCGTGGACGTGGTGTCCAGCCCCACACGGTTGCACAGGTTGTCCAGCCGGACAATGGCAGCCAGATCTGTAAGCCCGCATTTGGGACCAAAGTTTATCATTGGTTCAAACTCCGGCCGGGTGGATATATCACCGGGTCTGGCAGGGTCCATCACAAGCTCTGCCTTGCACTGGACCGGGCATTTGAAACAGCCCGAGGTTCCGGCACGTTTCTCTGCCAGTTTCCTGCCGTCGATGGCACTGACATCTGTCATGCCGATCTCATTATAGTTTTTCGCCCCCATGATGCCGAAATCATTGGCCCATTGGAGGTATCCGGCACCGCCGTATCTGGAAAAAAAGGAAAATTCCGAAGCATTCCGCACCAGGGCGGCATAGGTTTTCACCGCCTGTTTTTTTTGGGGGGTATCTGCCGGCAGGTGTTTGTGACTGCCTTTGGCAATAACGATGGCTTTGATGTTTTTGGCACCCATGACAGCCCCCATGCCGGTGCGGCCTGCAGCATGGTCTTTTTCCGTCATGATGGCGGCAAACCTGACCTGGTTTTCCCCGGCAGGGCCGATGGCCAGAATGCGTGTTTTTTCATGGCGGTGTATCTGTCTGATCCGGCCCTGGACCGCAGCCGTGTCCAGGCCCCACAGATCCCTGGCAGACACAAGCCTTGCACCGCCTTCATGAACATATAGATAGACCGGTTCGGCAGCGGCACCGGTCACCACAATGGCGGCAAGGTTGCAGGACCGCAGCCAGGCCCCGGTATATCCGCCGATATTGGAACTGCCAAGAATCCCGGTGAGGGGGGACAGGGCATTGATATGGAGTCTGGCCCCGCAGGGGGCCGCAGATCCGGTGAGAAGCCCGGTGGAAAAAAGCAGTATGTTGTCCGGTCCCAGAGGGTCTGTCCCCGGTTTCAGGTGGTGATACAGAAACCATGCATTGAATCCCCTGCCGCCTATAAAATCGGCAGCAGCATCAGGGTAGGTTTCACACCTGCATTCCCCCTTTGTCAGATCTACCTGTAAAATATTTCCCAACCGGTTTGATGGCTGCATGGATTTTATTGAATGATTTTCATTACACCCCATTGCTGATAAACCGCCTGTTGCTGCTGTATCCATAAGGTAAATAATTACCATAGTATGGTTTTGGGATCAAATCCTAATTTGCTGCATCCGGATTTTACACCAAAAAAACTTGTTTCTGAAAAATAATCATCATAATATGAAACCCAAAGTACTATGAGATCCACAGGGCAAATCAGTAAAAATATCTTGTTATCCGGAACCAGGAGATATGTATGAACCGTGAACAAGCCATCCAGGATTTGGAAAACCATGCAGGCTACTGGGATATTATCGTCATCGGCGGCGGGGCCACCGGCCTGGGGGTGGGCGTGGATGCCGCATCCCGGGGTTGTAAAACCCTGCTTTTAGAACAGCACGATTTTTCCAAGGGAACCTCCAGCCGGTCAACCAAGCTGGTGCACGGCGGGGTCAGGTATCTGCGCCAGGGCAACATCTCCCTTGTTCTCGAAGCCCTCCATGAGCGGGGCCTTCTCATACGCAACGCCCCGCATCTGGTCAGCAACCAGGCCTTTATCGTTCCCAATTATGAGTGGTGGGACGGGCCGTTTTACGGGGCCGGCATGAAGGTATATGATATGCTGGCAGGAAAGCTGGGGCTGGGGCCGTCCAGACACCTGTCTAAAAAAGAAACCCTGAAACGGATACCCACTCTGGAACCGCAGAAGCTGCGGGGCGGGGTGGTCTATTACGACGGCCAGTTTGATGATGCCCGCCTGGCTGTAAACCTGGCCCAGACCATGGTGGATCACGGTGGTACGCCTGTCAATTATATGCAGGTCACCGAATTTACCAGGGCCGGTGAGATGATTGACGGGGTTATTGCCACAGACATGGAAACCGGCAGATCTTTTCAGATGCATGCCCGGGTGGTGGTGAACGCCACCGGGGTTTTCACCGACAGCATTCTGCAGATGGAAAATCCCGAAGCAAAGCCCATCATATCCGTCAGTCAGGGGGTCCACCTGGTGCTGGACAAGGAGTTTCTGCCCGGAGAATCCGCCATCATGGTTCCCCAGACGGCCGACGGGCGGGTGCTGTTTGTGGTGCCCTGGCATGACAAAGCTGTGGTGGGAACAACTGATACGCCGGTGTCAAATATCAGCCTGGAACCGTCCCCCTTAAAAGAAGAGATCGACTTCATTCTGGAACATGCCGCCATTTATCTGTCCAAAGATCCGGAACCAAAGGATGTCAAGAGTGTGTTTGCCGGGCTGCGGCCCCTGGTGGATACCGGCAGCAGTGACAATACCGCTGCCATTTCCCGAGACCATTTTCTGGTGGTTTCAGAATCAGGCCTGGTGACCATCACCGGCGGCAAATGGACCACTTATAGAAAAATGGCGGAAGACACCGTTAACCAAGCCATGCTGGTGGCAGGTCTGGATGAACGGGAGTGCGTAACAAAAAAATTGCGCATCCACGGGTGGCTCAAAAATTTTGATAAAAATGATGCCCTGCATTATTACGGATCAGATGCCATCCACATCAAAAAACTGATCAAAGAGAATGCCGGGCTGGGGGAAAGACTGCATGCAGATCTGCCTTATATCAAGGCTGAGGTGATCTGGTCCGTGCGCAGGGAGATGGCCAGAACAGTGGAGGATTTTTTGGCCCGCCGCAGCCGTGCCCTGGTGCTGGATGCCCGGGCCGCTATGGATATGGCACCGGATGTGGCGCATCTTATGGCCCGGGAACTGGGATATGATGACACCTGGGCGGACCATCAGGTTTCTGCTTTTGCCGATCTGGCAGGCAGGTATCTGATCGGCGGTTCTGTGTGTAAAGACAAAGGGCGGTCATGACGATTTTACTGGTGGACAATGATGCTGCAGCAAACCTGGTTCTGGCAGATATGCTTCACAAAAAAGGGTATGCCGGTCTCCGGGCATCTGATGCAACACAGGCCCTGTCTCTGGTAAAACAACATGAAATCCGCGTTGTTGTCTACAATCAAAAGGCATCCGGCACAGCCGGCCTTGATTTTTGCAGCAGCATCCGCAGTCTGAAAAAAGACCATTATATCTATTTTATAATGGTTACCCCAAAGGATAATAAAACAGAAAAAATAAAAGGCCTTGCACAGGGTATTGATGCCTTCATGGCAGCACCTGTGGATCATGAAAAACTCACTGCACTGGTGCAGGTGGGCATGCGGATATCAGGGTTTTCCATGCCAAAACCACTGAAAAAGGATCTTTCCAGAAAACCAGATTTTTCAGCATACGATATTCCCTTTGCCAGAATCGCACTCGAGAAACATTTTGTCACAAAAGAGCAGCTGGCAAAAGCGTTTTCATCCCAGAAAAAAGAGCAGCTGGCCGGCGGCAGAAATTCTGGTCCCAAAACCGGTGGTACCCGGTTTCCCAAAAAAACGGCTGACATTCTTGTGGCCCAGGGAGCGATAACAGAAGAACAGCGGGACATGATCCGCCGTGAAATGGAAAAAGACCGGGATATTGTTTCTGAAACGCCGCAACAGCCGGACATTTCAGGCCACCCCCCGGAACAGGCAGATATTTCTGGCCAATCCCCTTTTCAGGTGCAGATCTCCAACGACAGGCTGGAGGCCCGGCTTGTTGTAAAAAATGCATTTCTGGACCGCATCACCCCGGATGCCATAGCAAAGGCCCTGGCAAAAGAGAATATCCAGTTCAAGTTGACGGATCTTGAAAAACAGATCACCACCCTGAAAACAGCCCTCAAGGAAACCGTTTCATTTGTTGCTGCCAGGGGCCGGCCCCCTGTACCGGGTACAGATGCCTTTATTTCTTATCATTTTGACACAAACTATTTAAAGCCCGGGAAAATTGATGCTGCGGGCAGGATGGATTACAGGGAACGCGGAAGCATACCCAAAGTTGCGGCCGGGGATCTGCTGGCAACCAAAATTCCCATGAAAACAGGAGAACCGGGCATAGATATTTATAACACCCCTATCCCTGCGCCGGAAACAAAAGATGTCGTGCTTCAGTGCGGACAGGGGGCACATCTGTCTGAAGACGGCATGAAAGTGCATGCCCAGATAGATGGCCAGCCCCATGTGGCTGTGGGCGGAGCAGTTTGCGTTTTTGCAGAACTGACCATTGACGGGGATGTGAATTTTACCACCGGAAATATCGATTTTGATGGGAATGTGATTGTCAAGGGCACCGTCATGAACGGGTTTACCGTAAGATGCGGGCATCTTTTTGCAAAAGAAATCAGCGGGGCCGCTATTTTCGCATTAGGTGATGTTGTTGTTTCCGAGGGCATCAGCAACGCAGATATCAAGACGGAAGGTAATGTAAAAGCCCGCTTTGTTACCGGTTCCAACATAAAATCATTCGGCAGCGTTATGGTTGACAAAGAGGTCATTGATTCAAAAATCCGTTCCAGTGCAAAGTTTTTATCAGAACGGTGCACCATCATTTCTTCTTTCGTCTCTGCGAAAACAGGGGTGTCTGCCAGGCAGATCGGCACGGATGTCTCTGCTGCCTGCCGTATTCATGCCGGCATGGATGAAAATGTAAAAAAACGAATCCAGGCCTTTGACCATGCCATTAACGATAAAAAAAAGATCCTGGAAACCGTCCAGAAACGGTATGAAAAACAATCAAAAAAACAAAGGGAGATCCACCAAAAAATTTTTGAGCTGGCCCAGAATCAGGAGCGTCTGGCATCAGATACAGGGGCTGCGAACGCCCTGGCCAGGGAACTGGACCTGTATTTCAGGGATCAGGAAATACTCGAAGAGCAGATTGCACAGGATCTTTCTGCTATTGAAGCCTTAATAGCGGAGATTGAAACCATTGGTGGAGAAAAAGAAGCCATACTGCAATGGTCCAAAGAAGAAAAAGGAGACCCGGTTGTCACGGTCAGCGGTGCCATCACCCAGGGAACAAAATTGTTCGGGATACATACATCTTATTTCCCCATTGAAACCATCCGCAACGTCACCATAAGAGAAATAAAACATCCTGAAACCGATACCTGGCAGATGGTGATTCAGTAAATAGGAATCCACCGGCCGACGGGATTTGCCTGTTATCTGCCTGAGACTATACGAGGTCTGAACAATGAACCGGATTGATTTGAAAAAGCACAATAAAAAAAATGAAAGGGCGGATCAGGATCTTATCACACGCAAGGCAGATCTTCGGCGCACACAGGAAAAACTGGAGCGGCTGAAAGAAAATTTTGCCCGGGCGTTTCAAGCCTGCCCGGCGGCACTGGCCATCACCAGCATGGCCGATGGAAAATTTTTGGAAATAAATATGGCATATATCCAGATTATGGGATATGAACCGCAAGAAACTTTGGGCCGCACCACTGCTGAAATGAATATTTATGTCAACCCCCGGGAGCGGAAACTTCTGATGCAGCAATTGCAGGACCAGGGATGTGTTCGGGACTACGAGTTACAGGTGCGAAATAAATCAGGTGACATCCGGACCCTGCTGGTGAGCATGGAACCTATCGCCTATGGTATAGAACCAACACTGATTTGGGCATTTGTCGATCTCACGGAAAAAAATCAGGTGGCAGCTGAATTGCGCAAAAGTAGAGAAAGAATGGCGTTTGCCCTTGAAACAAGCGGCATCGGAACCTGGGAGCTTGATCTGATTGACCGCACCGCCCAGCATCGTTCCTTGCTGCATGACAGAATTTTTGGTTATGATGCGCTGCTTTCTGAATGGACATATGACATTTTCCTCGAACATGTTCATCCTGAAGACCGCAGCCTTGTGGATGATGCATTCAAAAATGCGGTTGATGCCGGCAGGGACTGGCGGTTCGAGTGCAGAATTTACCGTGCGGATGGCCGTCTCCGCTGGATTTGGGCTGCAGGAAGACACAGCGTTGATGAATCCGGCGTTATACGAAAGATATCCGGCATTGTTCAGGACATTACCGAATACAAACAGACAGAGGTTTTACTGAAACAGAAGACAACTGAACTGGAAGATATCAACACGGCATTGAACGTCATGCTCAAAAAAAGGGAGCAGGACAACCAGATGCTCGAAGAAACACTTAGGCAAAAGATGGCTTCCAGTTATGAATCTTTGATACTGCCTCTGTTGAGTAATTTCAGGAACAGTGTATCCGGAAAAAACCAACTGATTATGATGGATATGCTGGAAAAAAATCTGGCAGATGTTTTTTCTTCTTTTGCACACAAATTGTCAGATCCATTGATGAACCTGACCCCTGCTGAGATCCAGATCGCTGCAATGATAAAACAGGGAATGACAAATAAACAAATCGCCCAGACCCTTCACAATTCCGTAAGAACCATAGATGTGCATCGCGCCAGTATCCGCAGAAAGCTGCAGATTAAAAACAAAAAAATCAATTTGCGGGCCTATCTCTTGAACCTGTAAGCCTAAAAATACTTATTTTATATAAGTAAAATATACGCTTTTATCAAGCATTCCCCTGAACCCGAATCTATGGTATCTACGGCAAAAATTTTTGAAAAAAGAGAGATTTGCCGGATGAAAAATACGCGATCTGTGAAAATCCTTATTATCGATGATGAGCCGGGAATTTTGAGAATGCTCTCATTTGCATTGTCCAGAAAAGGATATATATCAGAAACGGCTGAAAACGGAACAGATGGTGTTGAAAAATTTTTGTCTGATACGTATCACCTCGTTTTGACAGATATGAAAATGCCTGATATGACAGGAGAGCAGGTTTTACACAAACTCAGAAAAATTTTCGGCAATACGGTGCCCATTGTTGGCATGTCCGGCACCCCCTGGCTGCTTGAAGGCCAATCGTTTGATGCTGTTCTGGAAAAACCGTGTTCCATAAAACATCTAATTGCAGTTGTTGAGGATTTGTTGCCGATTTCGGCCAAGCGTTCAATAAGATCCTGATACCGGTTTTATGCCTTATTCTCTGTCTGCAAAAAAAAAATTGTGTGACTGTTTGTCAAGATTTCAGGCGTGCAAAAAATGCTGATGGCTTCTGCCTGCGCAGCGGATTCGGTTCCCTTGCCAATATGTCTCATGAACTGCGGCCCCCGCGCAATGCCATCCTCGGTTTTTCCGCGGTGCTCAAGGAACAGTATTTCGGCCCCCTGGTCATAAAAGAGGATGGCAATTATTTGCGTTTGATTGCGATTGCATTTAAAACCGCTGTCTGGACTTTTGCCGTGATACTCTGTATATAACAGTCGAAAAAAAAGGAGGGGGATCTTTTTGATTCCGTCGGGCATCGGTGTAAAGGGGAACCGGGAAACCATGGAATTTCAGCGGCAGAAGCTCAGCAGGCGGGTGCTCAATGACCTGAAGAAACGGTCCACATCAGGGGTGTTTTTTTACATGCTGATCCCGCCGCTGATTTTTTTAACAGACAATTTTTTCCAGCGGCACCTGCGCTTCAGCCTTGGTTTTCTGGGGGTATTCTCCTTTATATGCCTGTTCCGGTTGTTACATATGTATGTATCAAAAAAAATGCCGAAACAGTATGAACCGGTGAACACCAGTATTTTTATCAGCAGTGTCATGTTGACAGCTCTGTCATGGGGGGTGGGATCTGCCTATTTTCTGCTCCACAGCCAGGAACAGACCCTGCAGACCCTTATGCTGATTTGCACGGTGGGGTTTGTTGCAGGCGGGGTGCTGTCTTTTATGCCCCTGCTGTACCTGGCTGTTGCATATAATGTATTGATGCTGCTGCCGTCGATTGCCGCTGTTTTTGTAAATGGAGATCTTCCCACTCTGGGATTTGCCATGATATTGTATTCCGCATACCTGGTTCTGATCACCCTCCGGGGCAATGCCGAGTACTGGAAGGCACTGGAGAATGAAAACCTGCTGGAGGAAAAATCCCGGGAACTGGAAAAAGCCAGCCGCACCGATGTGTTGACAGGTCTATACAACCGCCGGTATTTTGATGAATTGTTCGAGCTGGAATGGGGACTCTCCAGCCGGAGAAAAACCCCCTTGACCCTGTTGATCTGTGATATCGATCATTTTAAGCAGGTTAATGATACCTATGGCCACCAGGCAGGGGATGCCTACCTCAAACTCATCAGCAGCCATCTTCAGGGGGTTTTCCAGCGGGAAACCGATGTGGTGGCACGGTACGGCGGCGAAGAATTTGTGGTACTGCTGCCGGACAGAGATGCAGAACAGACCCGTGACCTTGCAGAGCGGTTCAGAAAAAATATCGCCGAAGCCGTGCTGGAATACCAGGGGGAAAAAATTCAGGCCACCATCAGCACAGGCATCAGCTCCTGTATCCCGGGATCTGATATGACCCGCGATGCATTCCTCACCCGGGCGGACAATGTTTTGTATGAAGCCAAAGCGTCAGGGCGCAACAGGACGGTTGTCGACAAACAATAAATCAGGAACTGCTTTGCCGGCAAACTCTTTTCATCTGAATATGCTGGCAAAAAAAGCTGCGGAATTCATCTTCCCGGTGGCTGACATAAAGGATGGTCCCCTTAGCTTCTGCAGCCAGGTCTGCCAGAAAATTCAGTATGGCCGCACGGTTTTGCTCATCCAGCCCCTGGGTGGGTTCGTCCAGCACCAGCAGGCGCGGGGTTTTGATCAGGGCACGGGCAATAAGGACCAGGCGCTGGTCAGCATGGGCAAGATCCCGGAAAGCAGTTGCTGCCGCCTTTTTCAACCCCAGCCGTTCCAGCCAGTTGAAGGCCAGCCGTTCCTGAGCCGGTGTGACCTGGCTGTAAAGACCGATGGTGTCAAACAGCCCGGACAGGATACAGGACAGCACACTGCCGGGAACCCGGAAATTTCGGTGCAGATCGGAACCCATGATGCCCATGTGCTGCTTTACGTCCCAGATGGATTCGCCTGTTCCCCGCCGGATGCCGAATATGGTTAAATCATTGGTATAACAGGCAGGGTGATCACCAGTAATGACCTGGAGCAATGTGGATTTGCCGCTGCCGTTGGGGCCGGTGACAAGGGTGTGGTCTCCTTGGTTCACCTCCAGGTCCAGGTCCGTAAAAACAGGCAGCCCTCCGTATCCTGCACTGCCCTTGTGCAGCTGGATCAGGCATGCAGGCCCCGGTTTTTCCCGGACACTGTTTTGTGTCCTGTCCAGGTCCTGCACCGTGGCTGTAAAATCAGCAGGGGCCGGGTTGCTGCGGATGATCTGAAGCATCTGCTCTGCAGGCCCCTGGTCTTTCAGTCTCCCGTTGGCAACGATGGCCAGGTGAGTAATCCAGGAGGGAATATCTGTCTGATTATGGACAAAAAGCAGGAGCTGTATTTTTCGGCTGAACAGATGAAACAGGGCCTTGTCCAGTTCTTTGCAGCTCTCATGGTCAAGTCCTTCAAAAGGGGCCTGGATTACCAGGCAGGAGACTCCTTTGGTGATCTGGGCCAGAATCACCAGTTTTCTGGCCTGGCCTGAAGAGAGCTGGCGATAGCCCTGGTCCAGACAGGCGGTCATATCCATGGCCTGGATCAGTCCGGCATGTTTTGCCGGGTCTTTCAGAAAATCCCTTGCCAATGTCCCCGGATCCAGGCGGTCCAGAAAATCGGTCTGGTCTTTTTTCAGCTCAGCTTCATATATTTCCTGCTGGTTTTTAAAAGATACCACCCCCAGCCTTTCCGGCAGCGCCAGGATGTCTGCTGTGACATCCATTTTTTTTTCTGACACAAGACTAAAAAAATCCTCCATGCCGGACCGGTTGGTTCCCCAGATACACCAGGCCTGGCCGGGAAGGACCTGGAACTGACTGATATACATATTTTTTATTCTGGCATTGATAATTTTCATGGGCCCCATTCAACCAGGAACCGGTATGGATGGCAAGGCAAAAACAGCGGACCCCGGGATAATTTCCAGGGTTTTTTGCATGAGACAGTGCATTTCCGTCCACGCCTGCCCCTGGTGAAGTCCAGCCCTGGGCTGTACCCAATTAAGGGCAACTGGTTGTTTGTAATTTTCTTGATTTCATTGTCTGCTGTGATATTACTTTTGCAGGAACTGACCCGGGACACAAGGGAGGCAGAAAATTTGCCATGAAAAGATCCGGCGGAAAACGGATTTATGTGGATATGGATGATGTGATATCAAAAACCACCGATACCTATGCAGCAATCGTTGCCAGGGAGTTCGGGAAACAGGCCCGGTTTGAGGACCTGTCCTCTTTTGACCTGAAAAAATCCTTCGGCCTGACAGACAAGGAGTTCTGCTTTTTTTTCGATCTGGTTCATCAGCCTGAGGTGCTTCTGGCATATGAACCGGTGGAAGGCTGCGTATCTGTGCTGTCCAGGTGGGCCCGGCAGGGGTATCACATCGATATTGTCACCGGTCGGCCCCCTTCCACCAGAGATGCTTCTTTGGCATGGCTGGACAGATATCAGATTCCCTATGCTGCATTTATCATGGTGGACAAATACAACCGGGTCGCCAAAGACCTGTCTTCTGTTATCACCAAAGACCAGCTCATGCACAGGCAGTATGATATGGCGGTGGAGGATTCCCGGGAAATGGCGATTTTTCTGGCCCACGCCATGACCGTGCCCGTGATGCTCTATGACAGGCCCTGGAATGCGCAACCTGTGGACCACAAAAACGTCAGGCGGGTTTGTTCCTGGCGGGAAATCGATGGGTGTTCTTCTTGATTTCAACCAGACCGGTCTTATTTTTCTGTTGATATCGAAGATAATGCAAACAAGGAGAATACAAGAGGAGAACCATGGGTAATCATATAAAAACCGTTTTACTGCTCACTGCCATGACCGGGCTTTTTCTGGTGCTGGGGTATGCCCTTGGCGGCCAGACCGGCATGTTCATCGCATTGGTCATTGCCTTTGCAATGAATTTTTTTTCCTATTGGCAGTCCCACACCATTGTGTTGAAAATGTACCGGGCCCAGCCGCTGGACCGGTCCCAGGCCCCGGGGCTGTATGAGACCGTGGCACGCCTGGCATCCAGGGCCGGCCTGCCCATGCCGAAAATTTATGTTATTCCGGAAGATGCACCCAATGCATTTGCCACAGGAAGGGACCCGGAGCACGGTGTGGTGGCCGTCACCCGGGGACTGGTGCGCCTCATGGACCAGGATGAGCTGGAAGGGGTGCTGGCCCATGAGCTGGGCCATATTAAAAACCGGGATATTCTCATTTCCACCATTGTGGCCACCATGGCGGGGGCTATCATGTTTGTGGCCTCCATGGCCCGGTTTTCCGCTTTTTTCGGGGGAAGAGACAATGAAGAAGGGGGTCTGGGGTTTGTGGGTGTCATAGCCATGTCCATTCTGGCACCTCTGGCTGCCATGGTGGTGCAGATGGCGGTCTCCAGATCCAGGGAATACCTGGCAGATGCAACGGCCGCAAGTATTACCGGTCATCCTGAGGGTCTGGCATCAGCCCTGTCAAAACTGGGTTCCTACACCCGTCACAGCACGGTGGATGCCAATCCGTCCACAGCGCATATGTTCATTGTCAATCCGTTGTCCGGCAGAAAAATGGCCAGCCTTTTTTCCACCCACCCGCCTCTGGAGGACCGGATTAAACGCCTTACAGGTGCTGGAAAACCGCCTGCCGGCAGGCAGGACAGCCAAAAAGGCGGCTCCACCATGACCGAACAGAGCCGGGCGTTCTGGGACTCTTTGTCCTGATATTCACCATGTGATGGGGTCAGAAGTTAACTTCTGACCCCTGTTTTACCATTGCTTTTGTGGCCACCTATAGCTTGACTCCTGTCAAATCCCATTCTATGGTAGCGGGCAGACAAAAACAGGTATTTCGGATGGTACGGAGGCTGTGAATGAAGCTGTTGAAAAGGATCAAGGGATTCCGGTTGCAGATGCGTACGGAATATCCGTTTGGCTGGTCCATTGTGATGGGGTCTTTTTTCATCCTGCTGGTAATAACAGCAGGCACATCCGGCTATATGCTGTTAGAGGGATGGAATTTCATCGAGAGTGTGTACATGGTGATCATCACACTTTCCACAGTGGGATTCATGGAGGTGCGGCCGTTGTCCGACATCTCACGGGTCATGACCATGCTGGTGATTTTCGGGGGGGTTGGTGCTTTTTTCTATCTGGGGGGATCTCTGGCCCAGATGTTTGTGGAGGGGAAATTTCAAAATATTCTCGGGAGGCGCAGGGTGCAGAAAATCATTGATGAACTTACAGATCATTATATTGTCTGCGGATACGGCAGAATCGGCCGGGTGGTGGCACAGGGAATCAAAAAAGAGGGCTTTGGTGTGGTGGTGATTGAAAAAAACCAGGCAGCCCTGGAAGAGCTGGCCCGGCAGAAAATGTTGTTCATTGCCGGAGATGCCACAGCAGATGATATTCTGCTTTCCGCTGGTCTAAAAAAAGCCAAATGTCTGATCACGGCCCTGGCAGAAGATGCCGCCAACGTGTTTGTCACCCTGACCTCCCGGCAGCTGAATCCGGGTATCACCATTGTGGCCCGCACCGACAATGAATCCCATGTGGCCAGGTTGAAGCAGGCCGGAGCGGAGCGGGTTTTCATGCCCTACAACATCGGGGGGCTGCGCCTGGTCCAGAGCGTTTTGCGGCCCACGGCAACCAGCCTTATGGATCTGGCCATCCGGGGAGATATCAACCTGCAGATGGAGGAATTGCCGGTTTCCGCCAATTCCGAGCTAGTGGGAAAACTTGTGAAGGATTCCGGGATACGCCCCCGGTTTGATATACTGGTGGTGAGTATTAAAAAAGCATCCGGCGACATGGTGTTCAACCCGGGGCCTGAAACGGTCATTGCGGACGGGGATCTGCTCATCGCCCTGGGAAAGCCGGAAAATCTCCAGAAACTGCAGAAGGTATCGGATCCGGAGGCCTGCTGACCGACAAAAGGTCCGCAGACCATCTTATTTTTCCTTGATCACCTGCCCCCGTGACGTAAAAGAGATGCCCTGCTGGGTCTGGGCACCGATCATGACGGTTTCAATGATGGGGGGAGATACCGGCTTTTCTGATTCCCATTCCACCAGAAAACTGGCCCCTGAGCCCCCGGACTTGTCTGATTCATGGACCACAAACCGGGTGGCAGACATTTTTTCCAGTGTTACAGGCGTGTTGATATATTCCTCCAGCAGTTTTCCCTGGGAATTGTAATAGGTAGCTTTTTTCACAACCACGGGGTTGTTCAGGTCTGTGTTACGGATACTCAGCGTTACCGCCAGCAGAAACGGCCGTTCCCTGTTTCCGATGTAAATATGGGAGTATACCGGCACATAGATAACCTGGCCTTTGGACAGGGAAGTCATTGTCTGGTTATCGGCATTGGAAGTTCCCATTGCCGTAAAAAAAACGAAAATAATATAAAACAGACAGATGAAAAAATTTTTCCGGAAAGCCATAGCCAATCCTTTTTTAATAGTGGGTGTTACATTTATTTGTAGTATTGCAACTGCACAGGCTGTTGTCAACATGGCTGTCATGGCAATGGTGTGTGATATTTACTGTTAAGCTGCCGATGCCCGTCCCCTGCAGATGATTTGGTCAATATAGAATACAGCACATCTGCATGTGAATGCCATGATATTTGCGTTGACAGGGGTAGCGTATATGGTGCATTTTGGTTAAAAATCTGAAATGCCGTATATATGGGGTTTCAGCAGACTGTTTTGGGTACAGGAAAGAAAAAATGAAATTCATCGGGGCACATGTCAGTATCAGCGGTGGTGCGGAAAACGCACCGGAAAATGCAGAAAAAATAGGTGCCAGGGCCTTTGCCATGTTCACCAGAAATCAGCGGCGCTGGAAGTCTCCTCCCCTGTCTGCCCAGACCATCACCCGGTTCAAAAAACGGTGCAACCATGCCGGCTTTGATCCAAAATATATCCTTCCCCATGACAGTTACCTGATAAACCTTGGACACCCGGAACAGGAGGGTCTGGAAAAGTCACGGGATGCTTTTTTTGATGAGATGCAGCGCTGTGAGAAGCTGGGGCTGCAATATCTGAATTTTCATCCGGGCAGCCATTTGAACAAACTGGCACCTGAACACTGCCTTGACCGCATTGCCCAATCCATTGACCTGGCCTTGGAGCAGACAACCGGGGTTGCGGCCGTCATCGAGAACACCGCCGGTCAGGGCACCAACCTGGGTTACCGGTTCGAACACCTGGCCCGGATCATTGCACAGGTTAAAGACAACACCCGGGTCGGGGTATGCCTTGATACCTGTCACCTGCACGGGGCTGGTTATGATATCAGGACCAAAAACGCCTGTGAAAAAACCATGGACACATTTGACAGGGTAGTGGGTATCGGTTTTCTCAAGGCCATGCACCTGAATGATTCCAAAAAGGATTTCGGAAGCCGGGTGGACCGGCATGAAAGCATCGGCAAAGGGGAACTGGGCATGGCGCCCTTTGACTTCATCATGAACGATGACCGGTTTGACGACATGCCCCTGGTGCTGGAGACCCCGGATGATACGGTGTGGCAAAAGGAGATCCGCCTGCTGTATGATCTGATCCGGTAAAAAGAGCGAATTCGGCATTTTTTTATTAATGTGGGAAATTTGGTCTGGCATACGGCCTGAAAAATCAGTATAAAAAACGTTTAATCCATTTTTTTGCAAAGGGACTGAAAAATGAAAAAAACAGGTATTGTCGGCTGGCGGGGCATGGTGGGCTCGGTGCTCATGGAAAGGATGATGGCGGAAAATGATTTTGCAAAGATCACCCCGGTTTTTTTCACCACCTCCCAGACCGGCCAGAAAGCCCCGGATGTTGGCAGGGATGCGCCGGATCTGATTGATGCCCATGATATTGACACCCTCATGGAAATGGATATCATCATTTCCTGCCAGGGCGGATCCTATACAGAAGCGGTAAGGCCGAAGCTGGCGGATAAAGGCTGGAAAGGCTTTTGGATCGATGCCGCATCCACCCTGCGGATGGCTGATGACAGCATCATCGTCCTGGACCCGGTCAACCGCCATGTCATTGAAAAAGCACTGTCCAGCGGCATCAAAAACTTCATCGGCGGCAACTGCACTGTGTCTCTGATGCTCATGGCACTGGGCGGACTGTTTGCCCATGACGTGGTGGAATGGCTCACCTCCATGACCTTTCAGGCCGCCTCTGGTGCAGGGGCCCAGAACATGACCGAACTGGTGGCCCAGATGCGGGCCATCGGAGATGCGGCCGCCCCCATTCTGGACAATCCAGCATCCACCATCCTGGACCTGGACAGAAATGTCACAGACACCCTGCGCAGCAGTGAATTTCCCACTGCCAGCTGGGGGGTGCCCCTGGGGGCCAGCCTGATTCCCTGGATCGACCGGGCCATGGAAAACGGCCAGACCAGAGAGGAGTGGAAAGGACTGGTGGAAACCAACAAGATCCTGGGCCGGTCCGAAAACCCGGTGCCCATTGACGGCCAGTGCGTGCGTATCGGAGCCATGCGGTGTCACAGCCAGGCATTCACCATAAAGCTCAAACAGGATGTGCCCCTGGCAGATATCAACGCCATGCTGGCCTCCAACAATGAGTGGGTCACCGTGGTGCCCAATACCAGAGAGCAGACCATCACAGATCTGACCCCGGCAGCGGTCACCGGCACCCTGACCGTGCCTGTGGGCCGGATCCGCAAGATGATCCTGGGCGGAGAATATCTCACCGCCTTTTCCGTGGGAGACCAGCTGCTCTGGGGCGCGGCTGAACCCCTGCGCCGCATTCTCAATATCATCTTATAAATGAGTGGGGTCAGAAGTTAACTTTTTTACCTTTTTTAGGTATCGGGGGAGGGCTGGGCCTGATATGTTTTTTTTGTGCTTTGTAAGAAACAAAAAAAGGTAAAAAAGTTAACTTCTGACCCCTGAGGTAACATGAAATCACGCGCATCCATGCCGCGGATCGGCATAGAAGGTTTCTTGCTGGCTGTATCGCCTTTGCCGCTGCTCTTTTTATCTGCAAAAAACAATGATATTGGAGATCTGCCCCTTTGGCAGCTGACAATTGCCACGGCAGCCGCTGTTGCCCTGTTCTTGTGCGCGCTGACGCTGTTCCGCAGCCCCCGTGCCGGCAAACTTCTGGGATTTGCAGCGGCTGCCGGGACCTATGGTGCAGCATTCCCCCATATCATGGCCAGCCCGTTTTTCGCATTGTCCGGCACGGTTGTGCTGATCAGTATCCTGTTTATGCTGTTTGATTTTCACATTTTTGGGCATACTGCCCGGAAAACAGATCATGCGGACCGGTGCCTTGAGCGCGCATGGTGGGGATCACTGGCTGTCCCCCTCATTGTTGTGCTGGATATTTTCTTTGACAGTACGCCTTTATGGGGAGGTTTATATGTCATAGCCATGTCCCTTCTTATCGCGCAAATACTTGTTGCCCACTGGGCGATGGAAAAAAAGTCAGCCTGGTTTTTTTTAGTGGCGGCAGCCGGTATGATATCTGTTGGTGCGGCCTTGATCTATTCAGCTGCTGAACTGATTCCAGGCATTGCCGCGGCCGTCAGTTTTACAAGCGTGATATCTCTGCCCCGCAGCAAAGCAGGCATGGAGACCCAAAAACCCTTCTGGGAAATCTTTCTCAGCCATCCGGCCCGGGTGCTGGTGGTGACATTTCTGGGGCTGTGTACCATGGGAACCTTGCTGCTGCTGCTTCCGATAGCAGCGGAAAACAGGGCCATCGGATTTGTTGATGCGGCCTTTACTGCGGTGAGCGCGGTTTGTGTCACCGGGTTGATCGTGCTGGATACTCCCAAAGATTTTACCGGATACGGCCAGTTTTTTATCCTGGTTTTGATCCAGCTGGGGGGGCTGGGCATCATGGGCATCACTACTGTTGGGCTGCACGCCATGGGCCGCCGCATCAGTCTCACACATGAACGGGTTCTGGCCTCAATTGCGGATACAAGTCATAAAGATCTGGTGCATTCGCTTATTACCATTCTTAAATTTACCTTTGCTGCCGAAGGCATGGGGGCGATTCTGCTGACCTTTATTTTTTATACCGCCGGTGATACTGCTCCCCAGGCTGTGTGGCGGGGTATTTTTACGGCCGTCTCCGCTTTCTGCAACGCCGGTTTTGCCCTCCAGAGTGACAGCCTGATGTCCTGGCACACAACACCTGCGGTACTGCATATCGTGGCAGCCCTGATCATTTTCGGGGGCATGGCACCGGCAACCAGCCTGGTGATCCCGGGGTGGCTGGCCGGCAGGCGGGTGCCTATCCCGGCGCGCATCGCCCTGACAGCCAGTATGGTGCTGCTTTTTCTGGGCACTGTTTTCATTTTGGCCTTTGAATGGGGGGGGCTGCTGGCAGGGCTGTCAGTTTCAGATAAAATCCAGAATGCATGGTTTCAATCGGTTACTTTGCGCACAGCCGGGTTCAATTCTCTGGATATTGCCGCCATTGCCCACCCCACTTTTCTGCTCATGCTTGTTTTCATGTTCATCGGCGGGAGCCCGGGCGGGACCGCCGGCGGTATAAAAACAACCACCATCGGTATCCTTGCCATGACCTTTTTTGCCAATATCACCAACCGCAAAGAGGTGATCCTTCAGAACAGACGGATCAGCGCTGTCACCGTATTCCGGGCTGTTACCATTGTTGCGGCAGGTCTGCTGCTGTGGTTTGGTGTGGTGCTGATGCTGGAGGTGACCCAGCAGCATATACCGGTCAGAGACCTTATTTTTGAGGCAACCTCGGCCCTGGGTACTGTGGGTCTTTCCACCGGCGCAACCGGACTTCTGGATGAGATCGGAAAAATTGTTATCATCATTGCCATGTTCTGCGGACGTATCGGTCCTGTGACATTGTTCATGCTGCTGAGCGATGGACAGAGACCTTCGGTATCCCGGTGTCCGGATGCAAAAATTTTCTTAACATAAAAAGGAACAACAAGATGTCCCAGCAAATTTTGATCATCGGACTCGGCCATTTCGGAATGTCCCTTGCCCGGACCCTGTCGGAAAGGGGGGCAGAGGTTCTGGCGGTGGATATCAATAAAAATCTGGTGGAGGAAGCTGCTGATTTTGTCACCGAAGCCATTGTGCTGGATGCCACCGATGAAGCGGAACTGGCAGGGCTTGAGCCTGGAAAAAGGGATTCTGTCGTTTGTGCTATCGGAGATGATTCCAAGGAAGCCTCCATTATCTGTACGGTTCTGCTCAGGCAGATGGGGGCCCCGCTGGTCATATCCCGGGCCAATGACAAAATGCACCAGAGGATTTTGAAACTGGTGGGGGCCCACCAGATTGTCAATCCTGAACAGGAGTTTGGAAAGCGGTTTGCCAACCGGCTGTTGTACCGGCATGTCATTGCAGACACCAATCTGGGCGAAGACCTGCACCTGACAGAGATCTGCATCCAGCCGTCCATGGTAGGCAAAACCCTGATCGATCTTGCATTGCCCAAACGCTTCGGTATCATGGTGGTGGGCATCAGAAGGGGGCCCCGGGGAAAAATTCACCAGCCTTTGCCAAAGGACCCACTGCAAAAAGATGACAATCTGATCATTGTTTCCAGTGAATCAGCTATTCCCAAACTGATCAAAGAGGTATAAGCATGCGGCTTGCACAGACAGTAAGGCTGGGGGCATGGATTCTGATCGGGCTGAACCTGTTGATGGCATTCGGGTCTATCTGGGTATTCACCCGTATGGCGCCTGCCATAGAGGTGATCATAGAACAGAATGAGCGGTCCCTGCAGGCGTGTGAGACAATGCTGGCCTCCCTGGCAGTGGCAGACAACCATGAAGCCGATATCACCCGATTGAAAGCATCGTTTGCCGCAGCCTTGGAAAATGCCCAGAATAACATTACGGAAAAAAAAGAACCGGCCGCACTGGATGCTATCGACCAGGATTATGCCGGGGCATTTAAAGGAGATTATGGGGCAAAGATCCGTACCGTGGATGCTATCCTTTTGCTGGGTGAGATAAACAGGGAGGCCATGGTGCGGGCTGATCAAAAAGCCCGACAGCTGGGCAATGCCGGTGCCTGGGGGGTGGTTTTCATGGCATCGGCTGTTTTTTTGACAGGAATGCTTTTCATAAGCGCCCTGAAAAAAAATCTGGTCATGCCCCTGGAAGAGATCGATGCAGTATTAACCGCGCATCAAAGCGGTGATACCATGAGACGATGCTCCGGCACCCGCCTGCCAAAGGATATTAGGCGGATATTCAACAATGTGAATGCATTTCTTGATTAATGGGGTCAGAAGTTAACTTTTTTACCTTTTTTGTTATCGGGAGGATGGACCTGATAAGCTTTTTTTATTCTAACCTGGAAAACCTAAATCAGGATATTTACTGTGTTTTGGAAAATAGAAAAAAAGGTAAAAAAGTTAACTTCTGACCCCAACCCTGAGGCAGAGCATCAGGGTGAATGCGATGCAGGCAATACCAATCAATACCAGAAATGCTGCCGCATAGTTCTGGAACATATCAAATAAAAACCCGGTGACAAAGGGGCCGACAGCACCGCCGGTGGTGCCGGAAAACACCACAATGCCAAACAGGCTGCCATGGGCCCTGATCCCGAACAATTCAGCCACCATGGGGGAGATGGCTGTGAAAAATCCGCCGTGGGCGATGCCGTACACCATGGCAAAGGTGTACAGTTTCCATAAGGCATCGGCCCGGGTCAGCCAGGCCAGGGCGGTGAGGAGCAGCACAAAGCAGATGACCATGATGGCCTTGCTGCCGGTTCTGTCAATGAGTATGCCGCTGGTAAACCGTCCCAGCATGGAGACAGCACCGATGGCGGCCAGCACCCCTGCGGCCCGGTGGGGCGGGATGCCCATGTCCCGGCCATGGGGAACGATGTGGATCATGACGCTCATCAGGCAGAACGCCGTCAGCAGGTAGGACAGGCACAGCAGCCACAATTTTGCAGATTTGAGGGCCTGGGAAAAATCCATGCCTGCGGTCTGCAAAGGCCGGATTCCGGTACAGGCAGCCGCCCCGGCAGGGCCTGCAGCGCCGGCAACAGCTGTCGCATCGGCAGCAGCACCGACAGTAACGGAAGCGCCGGCACCGGCTCCGTAATATATATCCGGATCCCGGTGAAGGAACTGGGCAATGACCATGAGCAGGACAAAGGCGCTGGCTCCCATAATGATGAATGCATTCTGAAATCCTGTCCAGGCAATGAGAAAGCTGGCGATGATGGGAATGGTGAACTGCCCGGCACCGGTGCCCACCTTGACGATACCTGTCATTTTGCCCCGGTTCAGGCTGTACCAGCGGGTAATGGTGGTCAGGGCAATAACATCCACAGATGACAGGCCGATGCCGAAAATCAGGCCGAAAACCAGATACAGCTGAAAAAGGGTGGATACCTGGGACATGAGACCAAACCCCAGCCCCAAAAAAACTGCGGCAATGCTCATGAGAAGCCTGGGACCGAACCGGTCGTTGAGCCGTCCCACCACCATGGCGAACAGGCCGGTGATGAAAAAAGCAGCAGATGATGCCCCGGAAATGGCAGCTCTGGGCCAGTCAAAAAATTCCAGTAGCGGGTTGAAAAACACCCCGTAGGAGATGTATATGCCCACCCCCACTGCCTGGATACTGAAGCATGCCCCGGTGATAATCCTGCTGTAATCCGCCCGGCGCCGGCGGAAACCTGTTTTCATGCAGGGACCGCTTTTCTGATGACCCGGTCGGGCCGCCCGGTGAGGGTGGCCTGGATTATCCGCTCCATGAAAATGGGATCACCGGAAGCGGTTTTCGGAATCTTGTCGTTGACGGAAAGGGTCACGGACCGGCAGGAGGTGCCTGCGGCCAGACCAAGGTCTCTGACTTTTTTGACCAGGATATCCCTGGCAAAGGTGTCTGCTTTTGTAAAATCCTGAAACTGCCGGGTGCCGGCAATCCCTTCCACGGTGAAACCGCCCTGCTGTGCCGGCGTGATACGGATCTGGCGGTGGACCACCACATCCGAGGTGATGGCGCCGATGGCATTGGCCACATCCGCATCTTTTGGTAAAATCGCTTCCGCACCCAGGGCTCGGGCCGCGCCAGGTAAAAAGAAGGCAATGGGGGCGCCGATGCCGATCACCGGCCGCTTTAGATCAATGCGCACCTGAAATTCATCATTGCCGCCGGCCATGAGATTGTTCACCAGGGCCCGGCATACCGGGCAGGATGCCAGATTTTCCGGGTTGATCTCATCATCCAGCTGCCGTTTGAGAAGTTCCAGGGCCAGCAGTCTGGTGCCGGTCTCAAGGAGCATGGGGATCATGTCCTCAATTTTTTGTCCTGCAAGAAAGGCGATGCATTCGCAGAAGGTTTTGGCTGCCTGATGGTCCCATCTGATGAAATTTCCCTGGATATGAAGCAGGTCGGTAAAGGTCAGGCCGCAGCGCTGGATGGCGAATTTTTCCTCCAGCCGGGATAAAAAAAGACCGGATTCGGTGAGTACGCCGGTTTTATAAACCAGTTCCTCAATGGAATGGGGCCGTTGGGCCAGAAGGGACATCACCTGTTTTTCCATGGGTTTGCGGTCTGAAAGTCTGGTGGAACCGGTAAAGGTTAAAAGCTGCATGTTTTTTGTGGAGGAGCAGAACCGGTTCAGATTATGTTTGAGATATTCCAGGGCCTCCTGTAACCCGGACCGGTTTTTTCCCAGCCAGGCAATGGGGGCCACCCGGCCCGGCCCGATGGAAAATTCGCCCTTTTCAAATGCTATCAGGCTGTCCCCTCCCAGGCCGGCGGTACGGATCTCCAGGGCCTGGACATGGGTTCTGCGGCCCCCCACAATGGAGCCGCTTTCATTGAGGCGCACCAGGTTGTCCTTGAGTGCGGCCGTATCAGTGGTGGTGCCGCCCATATCCACCACCAGGGCATCGGTTTTACCGGTGAGGTGCCGGGCCCCTGCCACGGAAGCGGCCGGACCGGACAAAATGGTTTCCACCGGCCGTTTTTTTGCCATGGCCGCATCCATGAGGGTGCCGTCCCCCTTGACCACCACAATGGGGGCCTGGATGTTGAACTGGGAAAGGACCTGCTCCAGGTCTGACAGCAGATTTTTCAGGCGGGGGATGATTCTGGCATTGAGCATGGCGGTGACAGCCCGGGTCTGGAAATTCAGTGTATCTGACAATTCATGGCCGCAGCTCACAAACATCCGGGTGTGGTCCTGGAGTATTTTTTTCACAGCCAGTTCATGGGCCGGGTTGATGGTGCCGGCATACCCGGATACGGCAAAGGCGGTCACTCCATGGCTGGCGATCATCTGGTCAGCTATTTTTCTGATCTGGTGCGGGTCTATGTCTAATATTTGCCTGCCTGATATATCCAGTTCCCCCTGGATAACGGTTTTGGGAGAATAGTCAATGGTCCGGGTCAGGCCCGGTGGTGCCATCAGGAGCATGGCCACGGTCTGGCCTTCATTTTCTACTATGGCATTGGTGGCCAGGGTGGTGGATAAAGCCACCAGCTCCACTGAAGCCAGCCGGTCCTGGTCCAGCTTTGCCAGGGCGTTTCCAATGCCGATGGTGAAATCCCATTTTGTGGTCAGTGCTTTGGCCTTGGACAGCGTGATCTGGCTCTTCAGGTCATATACCACAGCATCTGTATAGGTGCCGCCGGCATCAATCCCCAGTCCGGTCCGGATATCATCAGCTTCATGGGCAGGTGGTTCATCAGAAGGAATAATACATACAGAGTCCCCGTCCTGATCCTTTGCTGCGGTGTCCCATACCGGGCTGGCAGTTAGGCCTGCAGTGACGGCATCAAAGGCAATGACATGGCCAGGGGGAACCACAAGCACCCGGGGGGTTGATGCCGTGGTCGTCATCATCTGCCGGAGCAGGCCCTGGTCTCCTGTGATTCGTTCATACTGCCATCCATATTCTTTTGCCATGTCCTGGGCCATACGTTCATATTTGGGGGCCTGGCCGGACCGGGTTTCAATGAATGCGGCCCGCTGGTAATTTTTCTGCCAGGAGTTGAGAAAGGCAAAGGTATGGTCGGCGGTTTTCTGCCCGTGGGAGTTTTTCAGATCCTCATACACCAGCTGGCGGTTACCGAACCAGGCTTTTTTGCGCCGCTGGGAAACTGGTTCCGCTTTTTCCTCACACCAGCCGGCAGACAGGTAATAGGTGCCGGGAAAGCGTTTGAACTGCTCCTGGTAGGCCTGGTCCCCGCCCAGAAACAGGGCGATGCAGTCATGCACCCGGGGGATGACCAGGGGGATGTCCCGGGCTGTCAGTCCGATGGTGCCTTTGCCGCAGACCCCGTATCCGATGATGATCCTGTCTCCGTCCCTGTTGCCGGCAATCCTGTCAATGGCTTCCTGGACCTTTGTATTCAGCTTATGGGGATTCTCATGGAGACCGGCCTCCAGGAATGTAAAATCAAACTCCAGGCCTATTTCCCGGGCAATTTCCTTCATATCCCTGGCCAGCACCGCGCAGGCGATGACATAGATCTTCTTATTCACGGTCAGTTTCCTTGGGTTGGGCATTCATATTATTATTAAAATAGGCTTCTCACCAACCCAGTGTCAACTGTTTTTCACAGAGCATTTACAGATAATCAGGCGGGATAAACCCGGACGGGGTTCCTATTTCAGAAAGGTATCCCCTTTTTCAAAATCCCCTTCCCGGAACCGGGAATACCGCAGGGGATTGTCTGTGTTGTCCATTTTGCCGGTGGCAATGTCTGCCACCCGTTTGCCGGCACCCGGAGACATCATGACCCCGCACCAGTATCCGCAGTTAACATGAAATCCCTCAATTTCTCCGCAAGGACCGATGACAGGCTTGTCATCCGGGGTGTATACATACTGGCCGGCAGATACGTTGACATCTTCGGCCTTGAGGTTGTCAGCCACTTTTTCCAGAAACGGGTTGAGCCGGGATACCCGGTGGATTGATTCAGCGGCAAAGTCCCAGTCCGTGGGCAGTTCATCAGCAGGCGCAGATTCCGGTTCATCCGGGTCCACCCAGGCACAGAGCAGGCCGCCTGCTTCCGGGCGCCAGTACCCGTGGTTCACCAGATCCACGGTAAAAGGGGCAGCGGCCGGCAGGTCCGGGTGGTCTGTTTTGATATATGCTTTCTGGCGCCGCACTGTACGCAGGGGCATGTCTATGCCAGCCATCTTTCCGATGACCCCGGCAAAGGGTCCGGCACAGTTGACCACCAGCCGGGTGGAAATGGTGCCTTTATCGGTTTTTACAGCGCATACCCCCTGGCTGTCGGTCTGGATGTCTGTGACTTCTGTCTTCATAAAAAACGCGGCATCACCAGCCCCTTTGGCAAATCCATAGGTGGCCTCATGGGTGGACAGCCACCCGTCCCGGATGTTGAAGGTGGCTCCGAGAGCCTGGGGGGCCAGGAAGGCAAAGCGCTTGTGCAGATCATCCGTGCCGATGTATTCAGCCCCGGGGATGCCAATGGCATGGTATTGGGCCACGGCCTTTTTCAGATCCGGCAGCTGGGCTTCATCATCAGTGACAAACAGGTATCCCCGCTGGGTCATATGGATGTCAATGCCGGGCAGACCAACAACATCATTGAAATTTTCAAACATCTCCACACTGGCAAGGGCCAGGTCAGCCATGGATTTTTCCGTGAACTGGGTGCGGAAACATTCCACGCTGGCAGCAGTGGTCAGGCTGGACAGGGCATCGCGTTTTTCCACCAGGATGGTTTTCATGCCGGCTTTTGACAGCCAGAAAGCGGTTGCCGATCCCACAATGCCGCCGCCGATAACCACGGCGTCAGCTGTGATGGTACCGTATTCCTTTGGTATGGTGATGTGACTCATGATGGTTTTCCTTATGTATGTGTATCATATTTTTTTTATATGAAAGTTTTAAGTTTTAAGCTAATACTTTCATCCTCTGTTGTGGTTTCTCAGGCCATGACTGTTATTATCAGGGGCTTGCAGAAAAGAGTTTCTTATTTTCTATTTGTTGCGGACAGCTTCCATGTATCTGTCCAGGTCCCTGCGGATGGCGGGGTCCATGTCAGGGGGTTCAAAGTTATCCAGGATCTCTTTGTATTTGGCATTGGCCTGCTGTTCCATGGAAAGACTGCCCTTTGCGGTCCAGGCATCAAAATTGCGGCGTTCCTCCATAAGCGGTGCATACAGTTCTGATCTGAAATATTGAAATGTGTGGCGATTAGTCAGATATTCTCCGCCAGGTCCCACCTGGTCGATCACATCCAGGGCCAGTTTTTCCGGGATGATCTCTTCCCCTTTTTTTATGCGGCGGCACATGCCCATCATTTCCGCATCGATCATGAATTTTTCATAGGACGCGGTCATATACCCTTCCAGAATGCCGGCGGCATGCAGCACAAAATTGATCCCGCTCAAACAAGCCATCTGCAGGCTCATCATGGATTCAAACCCGGCCTGGGAATCCACCATTTTGGCATCGGTCAGGGCCCCGCCGCCCCGGGAGGGCAGGTTGTAGAACCGTCCCATCTGGGCGGTGGCTGCAGTGTTCACCGCCATTTCAGGGGCACCGATGCTCAGGGTGCCGTAATGCATGGCCGTAGCAGAGGAGGATCCGGCAAAGATCACCGGTGCCCCTTCTCTCACCAGCTGGGCCAGGCAGATGCCGGCCAGTACTTCTGCATTCTGGACCACCAGGGTGCCTTCCATGGTCACCGGCGTGGTGGCACCGGCAATGGACAGAGAAGAGATCAGCTGGGGCATGCCGGCTGCGGCATAGGCCATGATGCCGGCGCACATTTTGTCATCAAACCCCAGGGGGGTCAGGCTGGTGAGAATGCTCACAAAGGGCGGTTTTTTTGCCATTTCCTCTCTTCCCCCGAACAACATGGCTGCCATATCCAGCGTCTGCACCGCATCAGGTCCGCCTGTGCCGGCTCCCATGAAAGGCTTGTCAGACAGGACCATGGCAGCATAAATACGTTCCGCATTGCGTATTTCAACAGGGATATCATTGGGTTCCACCATCATGCCGCCGGTGATGTCAAAATAGGGGATGGCACAGGCCAGTTTGGCAAAGTTTTCAAAATCCTTCAGGGTGCCGAACCGCCGGCCATGTTCCATGCAATTGACAAACGGCGATCCATAGCAGGGCATGAATGCGATATTGTCTCCGCCAATAACCACATTTTTTTCCGGATTTCTGGCATAAAGGGTGAATTGGGACGGGGCTTTTTTTATCTGTTCCTCCACAAATTTTTTCGTAAAATACACCCGCACCCCGTCCACTTTGCACCCTGCTTTTTTAAACAGGTCCAGGGCAGGTGCGTATTTAAAATGCATACCGGTCTTTTCCAGCACAGCCATGGTGGCTGCATGGATTCTTTCTGTTTCCTGTGAAGAGAAATATTCAAAAAACCCCATGATATATCCTTATTCAGTTAAAAGGTTATGATGCCGGAACATTTTCTGGCACAATTTTTCATTGGCGGTATATCCACGTGATATAATCCAGAAATGCAAGCAACATGTTCCAGAATATATAGTATATAGCATATCGCTAGCATATTTCATGCCAGATCATGAAATGAACCGGCAGACACCCGGTGACCACCCGGGAACCGTCTCTTTGGGGGGATGGATCCGCTATTTTCAGGGCTTTCGGCACGGCGTATTTGTGCTGCTGCACCGAAAAAAATCAAAATTTTTTTATATCTCTTGCTTTTTTGGGAAAATTCATGCATCCAGGAATGACAGGATGAGATAAAACAAAAAAAAATCAAAAAAATTTGATTTTTACTGGTAAAAAGCATTTATGGACCGTATCAATTTCGAAGATATCGACATTTACAGTGTGCTGTCTTCCATGCATGAAGGGGTGGTGATTGCAGATATCTCCGGAAAAGTCATATTTTTCAACAATACCCAGGGCCAGATTGATGATGTTGCCCCCAAGGATGCCATCGGCAAAAAAATTCTGGATATCTACCAGCTGGGGGATGATACCAGCCCCATCATGCGCTGCCTCATCAGCGGGGCACCCATCATCAATGAAACCCTGGTATACCGGACAAGGCTGGGACGGGTATGCAATATTCTGTTCAGCGTATTTCCCCTTTACAAAAACGGGAACCTCATCGGGGCCATCAATTTTTCCAAGGAATACCAGCTCCTTGAACAGGTGATTCTGTCACAGTCATCTTCTGCCGGTTCTGTGCAGAAAAAGTCCTTGAACGGCACCCGGTTTTCCTTTAAGGATATTATTGCATCCGATCCCGAGATGCGCAATGCCATCCGCATCGCCAGAATGTCTGCCGGCTCACCGTCCCCCATCATGATCTCCGGGGAGACCGGCACGGGAAAGGAATTGTTTGCCCAGTCCATACACAACCACAGCCCGAGAAAGAAAAAACCCTTTATCCCGGTCAACTGCGCCGCCATTCCTGAAAACCTGCTGGAGGGCATATTGTTCGGCACCTCCAGGGGATCATTTACCGGTGCCATTGACAAGCCGGGCCTGTTTGAGCAGGCCAACGGCGGGACCATTTTTCTGGATGAACTGGATGCCATGCCCCTGACCCTCCAGGCCAAACTGCTCCGGGTGATCCAGGAAAAAAAGGTGAGAAAACTGGGATCACTCAAGGAGATAGACCTGGATGTAAAAATACTGTCGTCTGTGGGGCAGCCGCCGTTGAAAATTATCCGGAACGGCGCCCTTCGCATGGATCTTTTTTACCGCATGGGGGTGGTGTCCGTTCTGCTGCCCCCTCTGCGGGAGCGTAAAGGGGAGCTGGACACATTGATCCGGTACTTTATCGTAAAATACAACCAGGCCCTGAATGAAAATGTGAAAACCATCTCTCCCAGGGTGGCACATCTGTTTGCCGGTTATGACTGGCCGGGAAATGTCAGGGAACTTGAGCATATCATTGAAGCATCCATGAATATGGTGGGCGGGACAAGTGTTATACGCCTGGCCCACCTGCCGCCCCACATTTTCAGTTTCGCCGGAAAGGAAAGACTCCAGACGGGTTCTGCCGGGCACAACAACAAAGAAATTTTCAAAAAAAGCAGCCTGCTGGAGACCCAGGCATCCAATGAAATGGAAATGATCATGGACGCCCTGGCCCGGTACAGGGGAAATGCTGCCCGGGCAGCCAGACACCTGGGTATTTCTCCCCAGTCTTTTCATTACAAGCTGAAAAAATATGGCATTAACCGAAAAGCGTTTGTTTCCCGGGAGCCTGTGTAAAAGTGTAAAAAAAATTTACAGTAAAACGCAAAATTTTTTAATTTTTTTTTGCCGGACACAAAGAGCGTATTTCAGGGTCGAATTTTATTTTTATGGGGATTTCATTAAAATTTTATCAGAAATGTCAATGTTTCTCAAATTTTAATGCCCAAAATCACGGTTTGTTCTGGAAAATCCAGAACAGAGTTGGTACATAAAGTGCATGACAATAAGGGATGTTGGTAAGGAATGTCCCACACAGGCACGTAACATTAAAATTTTGGAGGAAGACTTATGGGTACGAAGAAGATTCAATTGGTTATCGCGTGTTTTATGGCAGTTTTGTTGTTGGCAGGCGGCCAGGCATTTGCTGCTGATAAAGTCCTGAAAGTAGGGGTGCTGGGACCTTTTACCGGCCCTTCTGCCCAGAACGGTAAGGAATTTCAGGCTTCTGTCGAAATGGCCATGGAGGCTATTGATTCCACCGTTGGTGATTACAAGATTGAAGTAGTCTGGGTGGATTCTCAATCAGACCCTGCAAAGGCGGCAAGTGCCTATGCTGAAGCAGTGGAAGGCAAGGGTATCCAGGCCGGGGTATTGAACTGGCACTCTTCGGTTGCTGTTTCAGTTATGGATGTGGCTGCCCAGTACAAGGTACCCCATATGTTCGGTTTCGGTGCCTCTGAAGTGGTGAATGAAAAATGGCAGGCTGATCCGGAAAAATACTCCTATTGGGGAGGAAAAGGATGGCCTGTACCTGCAAAACTTGAAGGAAACTATATTGAATGCATCAACCAGGTCATTGAAAGCGGTACCTGGAAGCCCAAAAAGAAGCTGGCAGCCATATATGGTGAAGATACTGATTGGGGCCGCAGTGCTGGTGGTGCTTATAAACAGGCATTGCTTGACAGTGGATGGGAAATTTATGCTGAAGAATATTTTCCCATTACACAGACCGATTTTTATCCCCTTCTTGCAAAATTTAAAAGTGCCGGCGTAGAGCTGCTTGCCGGTACATCCACAGCCGCCCCTTCCTTGACCGCTTTTGTGAAGCAACATGCAGAAGTGGGGAACAAAGGTGTCCTTATTGCCTCCGGCCTGGGATGGATTGGTGACTGGTATAAAATGACCGGTCCGGGATCTGATTATGTGCTGGATTCCATTCCCCAGCTGACCACTGCTGAAGCCAAGCAATGGGCAAAAGATGTCAAGGCCAAATATGGATTCAACCCCAGCCCCTCCTCCGGCGGTCTTTCCTATGACGGCATCCGGATGTTCATCAAGATTCTTGAAAGAACCAATGAACTGCACGGCAAGCTTGACAAGGAAACCATCCACAAGACCATGCTGGATGAAGTCAATACCGGCAAACTCACCTATGGCAAAAAAGACGGTGCCATCATCATGAACGAATACAAATATACCCCGGAAACCATGCCTGACATGGTGGTGGGGCCTGAAGCCTATTTTTTCCCCATCCTCCAGTACAAAAAAGGCAAAGGATACATTATCTTTCCTGAGGACTGGAAACAAAAAGACTTTGAAAAAAAGTAGGATGATATGAGCCTGGAACAGAGGATTGAGAAAATTTTTTCAATCCTCTGTTTGTTTAAACGCCACGTGAAAAGGAAAATAAAACTGTGATTGTATTGGAAACCCAGAACCTGACCAAAAAATTTGGCGGACTGACAGCCGTGAATGCCGTCTCCATGACAATCAACCAGGGAGATATCGTCGGATTGATCGGTCCCAACGGGGCCGGAAAAACAACACTTATTAATGCGATTTCAGGACTGAATCCCCCCACATCCGGGACGGTTAAGATGTTCGGCAAAGAGACAACCGGCCTGGCACCTGAGAAAATGTGCCGGCTGGGCCTGTCCCGGACCTTCCAGATCCCCAGCCCGTTTCCCAAAATGACAGCCATTGAAAGTGTGATGACAGCCACCATATTCGGTAATGCTGCTGGAAAAGTGGCTGACCCGGTGGCCCATTCCAGAGAAATGCTCAAGTTTGTGGAATTTCCCATGGAAGAAACCGTTGTGGCGGAGCAGTTGAACACCGTACAGCTCAAACGCCTGGACCTGGCCAGGGCCCTGGCTTCCAGTCCAAAGCTTTTGTTCATGGATGAAATGGCATCCGGGCTGAGTGAAGGCGAACTCAAGGATATCATGAGAATTATTCATAAAATCAGCAAAAAAAACATCTCCATTCTCATGATCGAACATATCATGCAGTTGATCATGGCTGTCTGCAATCGGCTTCTTTGCATTCAGTTCGGCACAAAGATTGCTGAGGGATCCACCCAGGAAGTGGCCAATGATCCCAATGTGACAAGGGCATACCTCGGTGATGAAGCAGACAAATAATGGTAATTGAAAAATCAATGGAGATCATATGCTGTTAGAAGTCAAAAATCTGAATGCCGGATACGGATACCTGCAGATATTGCGGGATGTTTCACTGCATATCGACAAAGGGGAGTATGTGGGGATTGTCGGCCCCAACGGTGCCGGGAAAAGTACCACCATGAAAACCATAGCCGGACTGCTTTCCCCCATGAGCGGCAAGGTGGTCTTCAATGGAGAGGATATCACAGGACTGTCAGCTTCGGCTGTAGCAAAAAAGGGTATTTCCTTTGTATCTGAAGAGATGAACCTGTTTGTCAACATGTCGGTGCAGGAAAATCTGTATATGGGGGCCTATACCATTAAAGAAAAAAGCCTGCAGAATGAACGTCTGGCTTTTGTGTTTGAGCTGTTTCCCCGGCTGGCGGAAAGAAGAAAACAGCTGGCAGGCACCATGTCCGGCGGGGAGCGTAAAATGCTGGCCATCGGCCGGGGCATGATGTCCAATCCATCTTTGATGCTGGTTGACGAGCCCTCTTTCGGACTGGCACCCCAGCTGACCACCAGTGTATTTGCATCTTTGGAGGTGTTGATAAAAAACGGGGTGACGATTCTGCTGGTGGAACAGAATGTGACCAAAACGCTTGCTGTAACAGGTCGTGGTTATGTCCTGGAAAACGGTAAAATCGGTCTGGAAGGCAAGAGTACGGATCTGGCTGAAGACAGTTATGTGAAAAAGGTGTTCCTGGGTGTTTAATCAGACTTTGGAGAAATAGATTCATGTCAAAAAATTATATGTCACATATACTGCCCTGGCTCAAAACAGCCCCGGGTATGTCCATTGCCATCAGCATTGTAGTGGCTGTAGCTGCCACGATTGATGCAGGTCCTTATTTGTTGGTGAACATGGTTGTTACCGGTGGAATGCTGGCCCTGGTGGCCACCGGCCTGACCCTGATGCTGGGGGTTTTGAACATTCCCATGTTTGCCCACGGCGAGTATTTTATGATAGGCTCTCTCATTGCTTATTACATATTTACCCCTATCAGTGAATTCATTCTTGAACACCCGGAATCCTGGCTGGTCACTTTTGGTCCTTTTATTGCCATTATCGGCGCCCTTGTGGGGGGCGCCATCGCCGGTGCCATATCTGAAAAACTGGTTTTCGGACCGTTGCGCCGCCGTTCCACAGACAACTGGGTCATGAACTCTTTTCTGCTCACAGTGGGATTGAGCGTGCTGCTCATCAACCTGCACCAGCTCATATTCGGGGCTGATTTTAAAGGCATTGTGGGATACTGGCAGGGTATGCCGATTTCCATTGCTGATGTGTATGTCTCGAAAGACCGGGTCATGGCCTTTATTATATCAGCCGTGATTGTGGCACTGTTTTATCTGTTCATGACCTATACCCGCACCGGCATGGCCATCCGGGCTGTTTCCCAGGATATTACCGGGGCTGAGATTGTGGGTATTGATATTGAAAAAATTGTACTGCTTACCATAGCTCTGGCCTGTGCACTGGCAGGGGTGGCAGGGGGCAGCCTGTTGTTCATGTATCCATCCTATCCCACAGTGGGGTTGGAGCCCCTTTATATGGCCTGGTTTGTGGTCATTCTTTCGGGTCTGGGCAATATTTTAGGAGCAGTGACAGGGGCCTTTATAGTAGCACTGCTCAAGGTCATCACAATGGAATATGTGGGAGCGGGTTGGGATTTTGTCGTACCATCGGCATTGATCATGTTTATCCTGATTTTTAAACCCAGCGGGATCTTCGGGTCGGACGTCCGCGGTGTTCTTGATAAATAGGCGCTTGATACATAGGAGACAGTATGGATACGATAAAAAATGAGCTTCAAATGAATTCCTTTGACAGGGTGCTGGACAAGCTGTGCCTGACCCCCATCGGTCTTGCCGGCCTGATACTGCTGCTTATACTGCCTTTTATTCCACCGTTTAACCAGGAATATATACTCAGGTGGCTGATCTACTGCGGGTTTATTGCAGCCATGAGTGTGGGATTTGATTTCACAGCCGGATATATCAACATTGTCAATTTCGGGTACATGGCAGTGGCAGGCACCGGTGGCTACACATCCGCCCTGCTGGTTATCAATGCCGGGCTGTCCCCGTGGATCGCCATGGTGGCCGGGGGTGTTTCTTCTGCGATTTTGGGGCTGGTCATCGGCATGATATCCCTGCGGCTGCGGGGTATTTTTGCTGCCTGCCTGTCCTGGTTTTTCGGTCTGGCCGTCATGGGACTCGCCGTTAAAATGGTCTGGCTGACCAGAGGACCTCTGGGTCTGAGAGTTCCGCGCCTTTTTGAGACGGAATCCAATTTTCCGTTTTATTTTTTGATCATCATCCTGGTATATCTTACCTATCTGATCTGCAAATGGGTGGTAAGATCAAAGATGGGACTGGCATTCCAGGCCATCGGCCAGAACATGGATGCCGCCAGAACATCCGGTATTGATCCGGTATTCTACAGGGTATTCAATTTCACCATGTCATGCGCCATTGCAGGGGTGCTGGGCGGATTTTACGCCCATTTTTACGGGATTCTGACCCCGGATATGATGCATACATCCAAGACCGTGGAAGTGCTGGCAGTGGCGTATATAGGGGGCAGGGGAAGCCTGTGGGGCGGGGCGGTTGTTGCCTTTCCCTTTATTTTTCTCATGGAAATTGTCCGGTCTACCCTGTCCAATCTGCCCGGGCTGAACCTGGTGATTTATGCTTTGGTGCTTATCCTGGTGATGATCTATTATCCGGGCGGGTTCTCATATTTTTATGATACCCATATCCGGCAGCCCAAAAACAGGGCATTGCGGTATTTTTTAAATGGTAGAGACGTGTAAAAATTAAAAAAGAGAGGTAAAATCATGAAAACCACTGCAAGAGCGGTTGTAATCGGTGGCGGCGTCATCGGCGTCAGTGTGGCCTATCACCTGGCAAAATATGGATGGAAAGATGATGTTGTTCTTCTGGAAAAACATGAGCTGACATCCGGATCCACCTGGATGGCGGCAGGGAATGTGTCTTTTTTCCATTCCAACTATTACGGTACCCAGGTGAACAAAAAGAGTATCGAGATCTATAAGGGCCTGGAAAAAGAGACCGGTCAGCCTGTCGGGTGGCACACTACCGGCTCCATCCGGACGGCGGACAATCCGGGGCGTATGGATGAACTGGGATATGCCTATTCCATGAACCGCTGCCTTGGCCTGGATGTGTCCTATGTCACACCGGAAGAGATCGGGAAAATGCATCCCTTTATACAGACGGACGGGCTCCTGGGGGGTCTGTACTGGCCGGATGACGGGGATGTTGACCCCAACTCCCTGACCCAGGCAATGGCCAAGGGCGCCCGGAAACTCGGGGTGGAGTTCAACCTTCACACCATGGTCACGGGCATCTATCAGAAATCCAGTGGCGAATGGGTGGTGCAGACCGATAAAGGCGAAATCACCTGTGAAAACGTGGTGAACGCCGCCGGCCTGTGGGCGCCGGAAGTGGCGCGGATGGTTGGACTGGAGATTCCCTCCATTTCCATTGCCCACACCCATATTCTTTATGAATCAATTCAGTCGATTGCGGACCGGGATACCTACCTGCCCCTGATGCGTGATCCGGACAAATCCATTTACCTGCGCCAGGAAATGGATTCCCTGATACTGGGCCTGTATGAAGCCAATGGCCAGCAGTGGTACAAGAACGGTGTACCCTGGGATTATGCCCAGGAAGAACTGAACCCGGATTTTGACAACATTTCCGACTGTATCGAAGGCGGTATCGAACGCTTCCCCATCCTGGGTGAAACCGGTTTTAAACATGTTACCGCCGGTCCTATTACCTATACCCCCAACGGCGATCCCCTGGTGGGCCCGGCAGCACCGCTGAAAAACTTCTATAATGCCTGCGGTTACAGCTTCGGCATCACCCAGGCAGGCGGCATCGGCCACTACCTGGCCGGGTGGATGATGAACGGCGAGCCTGAAATCGATCTGTGGCCAATGGATTCCCGGCGCTACGGCTCCTATGCCAACTGGGCGTATAATACGGAAAAAATTGCCGACACCTATCCCAGGCTTTATTCCACCATTTATCCCAATGAGTTCCGGGATGCAGCCCGCCCCAACCGCACCTCCCCCATTTATGAATACCAGAAGCAGGCCAATGCGGTGTTCGGGGATTACTACGGATGGGAATGCCCCAACTATTTTCCGCCCAAAGGCGAAGATGAATACGAAGAACCCTCCTGGAGACGCTCCAATGCCTTCAAGCACGTGGGCGCTGAATGTAAACACGTCATGGAAAAAGTGGGCATCATTGATCTGACCCGGTTTGCCAAAACAAAAATATCCGGACCCGGCGCCAAAGACTGGCTCAACAAGATGACCTGCCAGAAGGTGCCGGAAAAAGATGGCCGCATTGCCCTGAGCCCCATGCTGGACCATAACGGAAATTTCAAGACCGATATGACCGTGAGCCGTATCAATGAAAATGAGTTTTTCTGTGTTACGGCCTCTGTGGGCAAAAAGCACGACCAGCACTGGATGATCGAAAACCTGCCCGAAGATGGATCGGTGTGTATGGAAGACATCACCTACCAGATGGGATGCCTTGTTCTGGTAGGTCCCAAATCCCGCGAAGTTCTGGCCAAGGTGGCCTATGATGATGTTTCCAATGAAGCCTTCAAGTTCGGTACCTCACAGGAGATTTACGTGGGCCGGACCAAATGCCGGGTCAACCGCATGAACTATGTGGGTGAACTGGGATTTGAGATCTTTCATCCCGTTCAGCACCAGATCACCTTGTACCATGATCTCATGAATGCCGGCGCAGACTTTGACATCCGGCTTATCGGTATGCACGCCATGGATTCCATGCGTCTGGAAAAAGGATACCTGGCCTGGAAGAGTGAAATGAACGTTCACCATACACCGCTGGAAACAAATGTGGCCTGGACCGTAAAAATGGACAAGGAGTTCAACGGGAAAAAAGGCATTGAAAAACAGAAAAAAGAGGGGATCCCCCAGAAACTGGTTTGCCTGGTGGTGGATGCCACAGATTCAGACCCCTTCGGATATAACCCGATTTTCCATGGAGAGGAACGTATCGGCATGACATCTTCCGGTGGATACGGCCACCGGGTTGAAAAGAGTATCGCCATGGGGTATGTTAAAACGCAGTTTGCGGAAATTGGCACCAAGATGGATGTGGAGATCCTGGGACGTAAGCGCAGTGCCCGGGTTGTGGCCATGCCCCTGTATGATCCTAAAAACGAAAAAATGAAGAGCTAACATCGATAGTTTGAGGTTAAAATATGAAAATCTGTGTATGTGTAAAACATGTGCCGGACACGGCAGCGACCATCAAGATTGACGGAGAAACCGGATTCAAGGATTCGGAAATCAAGTTTGTTGTCAACCCCTATGATGAATATGGGGTGGAAGAAGCTGTCAGTCTGAAGGAAAAAAACGGCGGTGAAGTGGTCATTGTTACTGTGGGAAAAGCCGAAGCTGCCGCCACCATCCGGTCTGCCCTGGCCATGGGTGCTGACCGGGCCATTCTGGTGACAACAGACAGCCAGTTTCTGGATGCCTCCCTTACGGCCAAAGCATTAAAGGCGGCCATGGAAAAGGACGGACTGCCGGATCTGATATTCACCGGCAAAGGGTCTGTGGATACCGAAAGCTTCCAGACCCAGTACCGCCTGGCCCATTCCCTTGGCATACCTGTGGTGAACGAGGTGAGCACCCTGTCTGTGGACGGCAAAAAAGCGGTTGCTGAACTGGAAGTGGGCGGCGGGGACAAACAGGTCATTGAGATGGGCCTGCCCTGCGTCATCGGGGCCACAAAAGGGTTGAATGAACCCAGGTACCCCAAATTTCCGGACATCATGAAGGCCAAGAAAAAGAAAATTGACGAAATGACCCTTTCAGATCTTGGCATTGATGCATCTGCTCCGGGTGTGACCCTGGAAAAACTGGAGCCTGTGCCTGAAAGAACCGGTGCAAAAATGATTGAAGGATCAGTGGAAGAACAGGTGACCGAACTTATCCGGATCCTGAAACAAGATGAAAAGGTTTTATAAAATAAGGAGATAGATGTTATGGCCAGTACTGGCATATTGATTGAAACTGAAAACGGTGCGGTCAAGGAAACCTCCCTGGGAGTGATGACAGCTGCAGCCGGTCAGGAAATAATCGCTTTGGTTGTGGATGCAGATCCGGCAGGCCTCAAGGACAAGCTGGCGGAATATGGTGCAGCCAAAATCGTGAAACTGACGGCTGCAGACAAGGATGTGTCAGCCAGCCCTGACCTTGCAGCCCATGCCCTGGCTGCGGCAGTGGAAAAATACGGCCTTACAGCCCTTCTGGGTACCGCATCCTCCACAGGAAAAGACCTGTTTGCCCGCCTTGCAGCCATCATGGACCAGCCAATGGTGTCCGACTGTGTGGCCCTGGATATTGCGGCCAAAACAGCAAAAAAATCCCATTTTTCCGGGAAAACCTTTGCCACCCTGAAAGTGGATGCCCAAGTTTTTCTGGCAACGGTGCGGCCCAATGCCATTGAGGCCAAGGCATCTGCAGGTGCCGGTGAGATTGAGGCGTTCTCGGCCGATGTGACCGATCCCGGACTGCTCACCATTAAGGAAGTGAAAAAAGGTGATGCCGGCAAGATAGATCTCACGGAAGCCCCGGTCATTATCACCGGCGGCCGTGCCATCAAGGCAGCGGAGAACTATAAGATGCTGGAAGACTGTGCCGCCAAGATGGGGGCTGCAGTGGGTGCTTCACGGGCTGCGGTGGATGCCGGGTATGCCCCGCATTCCATGCAGGTGGGCCAGACCGGTAAAACCGTATCCCCCAGGCTGTACATCGCCTGCGGGGTTTCCGGTGCTGTTCAGCATTTTGCCGGCATGAAAACCTCCAAGGTGATTGTGGCCATCAATGAAGACAAGGATGCGCCCATTTTTGCCAAGTGTGATTACGGGATTGTGGGAGACATTTTTGATGTGGTCCCTGTATTGACTGAAAAATTATAACCCGAAAAAGGATCCGGGGTTGGCAGCAGTCAGGCCCGGGTCCTGTTTTTTTCAGGTACCCAAATTTTTATCTGAGCCTGCGGGACACTGGCACACCTTGGTCCCCGGGAAGACAGGCTGGATGGACAAAAGGTGGAAATTGCAATGAACAAACCAAAAAAGGGGACCATGATGAAAATACTTGTTGCCTATGACAAAAACACCTCTACGTCAAAAGTACTGGACAAGGCCATGAAAAGGGCCAAGGAATCCAATGCCTATGTATATCTGATCAGAACCTGTGATCCGGACACAAAGGAACGGGAGATCCAGGAACTGGAGCACAGACTGAATGAGATTCGCAATGAAGTGTTCAAAAAACACAAGATTGAAAGTGAAACCCATATTTTGATCCGGGGGTTGACCCCTGGTGAGGATATTGTCCAATTTGCCTATGAAAAAGATGTGGACGAAATTATCATTGGAATCAAAAAGCGGTCCAAGGTGGAAAAACTGGTATTCGGGTCAACAGCCCAGTACATCATACTGGAGGCCCATTGCCCGGTGCTGACTGTGAAATAACCGGCGTTCTGCCCATATTTCTGTAATGTAAGGATCCAGGGATGAAAAATATCACACTCAGGTACAAGATACTGCTGGGCGCATTATTGCTCGTGGTGACTGTGAGTGCGGCCATCACCACCGTTGTTTCTGTGCTTGTAATCCAGCAGAACAAGGACAGTGTCCGCATGTCCCTGGATAAATCAGTATCCGTTATCCAGGAGCAGATTGTCGAACGCCGGCAAGCATTTGCAGCATCCATGCAGCACATGGCTGCAGCCAACAAGCTTGGGGAGGATGTAAAATTTCTCATGGAATTTGCAGACAGCGATCTTTCCATGACAGGCAATTCTTTTGCCACCATCGGCAAGGCCATCACCAATACCGGGATCATTGAAAAACTGTTCAGTGTAAGGGTGTACAGCACGGAAGGAGATCTGATCTGTTTTTTTGAAAAAACAGCAGACCAAAAACATGTCATGGGGTTTGTGCACCAGACAGATTTTCATTTCCGGTCCTTTGGGCCGGAAGACACCTATGACCAGATAAAGATGGTTCAGGCCCCGGCTGTGCAGGGAGTTTCCCTTTCATCTGCCTATACAGGGGCGGTGCCGACCGATGTGACTTCCGGTTTCACCATTGACGGGGGCCAGATCAGCATCGAAACCCTTGTACCGGTCCATGCCAATGTGTACAGCCGGGAACTGGAAAAAAGTGTGCCCAGACAATTTGGGTTTGTCCGGGCGGTGATGCAGCTGGAACAGGGGTTTGTGGACCGGATGGGCCGGATTACCGGCATGCAGATAAATTTTTTTACCGATGAGGGGTTTGCAGCCGGCCATCTGGAACAGTATCAAAACGCAGATCTCAAAGAGATTCCCGGAACCGCTGATCCGGGATGGGAAATACAGAACCAGGTATCGTACTTTTCTGAGATCATCCTGGACAACACCCGGTACTACCAGTCCCTGCTGCCTTTTTATGAGAATATGAACAGAATCGGCAGCCTGGCTGTCCTGCAGTCCGATGCAATCGTCAAGGCCAATGCCCGGCAGATGATTTTCATGATCAGTCTGGTGGCCCTTGCCTGTGTCGTTCTGGTAATTCCTGTGGCATGGATCGTTTCCGCCCGTGTGGTGAATCCGTTGATCCGCATTGTGGAAAAACTCAAGGACATTGCCGAAGGAGAAGGGGATCTGACCACGCGGCTGGAGGTCACCTCGAAAGATGAAGTGGGCCAGGTGGCCCAGTGGTTCAATACCTTTATCAATAAAATTCATGCCCTGATCCAGGATGTGGCAAAAAATGCAGACACATTGAACCGGAACTCCACCACCCTCAAAGAACTGTCCGAGACCATGGCATCCGGTGCTGAACAGACATCAGACCGGGCCGATTCCGTATCAGCGGCCAGCGAAGAGATGAACGTGTCCATGACCTCTGTGGCTGCGGCCATGGAACAGTCTGCCGCCAGCATGTCTTCCATTTCAGATGCCACAGCAGAAATGACCCGCACCATTACCCATGTCTCTGAAAATACTGCACAGGCCCGGCAGATTACAGACCAGGTGGTGGAAAAAACCAGAGATGCATCCAACCAGATTGGCGAGCTGGGTACGGCAGCAGATGAGATCGGCCAGGTGGTGGAAACCATCACCGATATTTCCGGACAGGTCAACCTGCTGGCCCTGAACGCCACCATTGAAGCCGCCAGGGCCGGCGAGGCTGGCAGGGGATTTGCCGTTGTGGCCAATGAGATCAAGGGGCTGGCATCCCAGACCGCCACTGCCAGCCATGATATCAAGGAAAAGGTTGTCAATATCAGAAATTCCACTGAAAAGACGGTATCCCAGATAGATGAGGTTTCCCAGGTGGTGAACCGGGTCAATGAGATCGTGCAGGTCATTGCCGGGGCAGTGGAAGAGCAGTCGACATTCACCCGTAACATGTCTGAAAACATCCTTCAGGTTTCTGAAGGCATTGAGAAAATCAACACCAATATTTCCCAGAGTACATCAGTATCTGCAGAAATCGCCCAGGACATCACAGGTGTTACTGCGGCTGCCCGGGAAATGAGCAAAAACTCCACTGCTGTGGATACCCGGTCCAAAGAGTTGTCGGATCTGGCACAAACCCTCATGACCCTGGTTAAAAAATTCAGGATTTGATGCAGTTGTATCATGAATATAACAGGCCCCCCCTGTCCGGCTGGCTTGCCGGGGTGGGAAATTTTAAAACCCGTTAATTCAAAGGAAAAAGGAGTTGTTTTTATGAAAGACAGGTTTGATACAGATTATCAGGTGGGACAGGACAATCTAAAAAAATGGGGCATGGATGTCTATCCTGTTTTTTTTTGTTGTGGCTTCCCTCGTCGTCGTTAGTATTATTCTAACTTTGTGGAATCCGGTAGAAGCCAAAAAGGTGTTTGACTGGTCAAATCATGGACCATAGAAAATTTTGACTTATTAAAAGGAGGATTTAACCTTGGAGAATAATAGTAAAAGTAGTGCAAAGATGACTTTTTGGATTGCACTTGTAGTAATGATTCCATTTGTATTTTTTGGCGTTTCCGCACCCGAATCATTCGGTAAAGCTGCTGATGCAGTATTCAAATACATGAAGGAAGCATGGGGCTGGACTTTTATCATGGGCGCCAGCATTTTCCTTTTCCTGACTGTGTTTTTACTGCTCAGCCCTGTAGGTGAAATCAGGCTGGGTGGAGATGATGAAAGACCGGGATACTCCAATTTGGCCTGGTTCGCTATGCTTTTTAGCTGCGGTATGGGTATTGGTCTGCTTTTCTGGGGTGTTTCCGAACCGATCTGGCACTATATGTGGCCGCCTCACGGTGAAGCAAAAACTGCTGGGACAGTGCACCTGGCCATGCAGTACGCTTTCTTCCACTGGGGGTTTCATCCCTGGGCTATTTATGCGGTAGTTGCCGCTTCCCTGGCTTATTTTTCTTATCGTAAGGGATTACCGATGCTGCTTAGTTCCTGCCTTGAGCCGATCCTCGGCCGTAAGGGCATTGAGGGCCCCTGGGGGATGCTGATTAATATAATCGGTGTTTTTGCCACCCTCTTTGGCCTGGCGACTTCTCTCGGTCTTGGCGCCATGCAGATTGGCGCCGGCCTGCAAGAGTTGTTCGGCTTTACAAGTGGCCCGGCATTGTGGGTGGCCATCGTTATAATAACCTCGATTATAGCGCTTATCTCCACATCAACTGGTATTGACCGCGGTATTAAGTATCTCAGCCAGATCAATATTGTAGTTGCCGTGTTGTTAATGCTGCTGGTATTTATTGTCGGTCCAACACTGTTCATTCTTAACCTGTTAACCCAGGCGACCGGTGATTACCTGCAGAACATTATCCAGATGTCCTTTGGTCTTGATGCTGCAGGCGCCGGCACAGAAGGCTGGTATAATGCCTGGACCGTTTTTTACTGGGCATGGTGGATCGCCTGGGCTCCCTTTGTCGGGACTTTTATTGCCCGTGTATCACGCGGACGCACCATCCGTAACTTTATTGTCGGGGTTATGCTTGTCCCGGTGGCAGTAAGCATGGTCTGGTTTGCTGTCTTTGGCGGTTCTGCCCTGTACCAGACTGTTTTTGAAGGTAATGAAGCAATTATGGCAGCTGTCAATAAAGATTCTGCCCTGGGTTTCTTTGCGGCACTGCAGGGATTCCCGTTATCAGGCCTGCTGGTTGCTGTGGCGATGTTCTCGGTTGCGGTATTTTTCATTACATCCTCCGACTCGGGAACCTATGTTAACGGCATGTTAACCTCTGG
>JAABSB010000050.1 GCA_011390615.1 Desulfotignum sp.
GTTGACATCAAGAATTTTTCCCTTCTCATCATGTATAAAGATAGCATCTTGTGAATTGTTGAAGATCTTTTTCAGGCGATCTTCTGCAAGAATCAGCTCAGATTCTGCTTTCTCCAATTCCTGAATCCGTCTTTCCAATTCTTCATATGTGGGTTTGGCCATACGTAATTTAATGTCCGGATTCATTTATAATGTAAAAAATTTAACCCAGTCCTGGTAGATTCAATCATACCAATCCTGAAATTGACCAAAGCTTAAACCTCGACCATACCTGCCCTACCATAAATTTTCTCCGGTCTCAACATATTCATGAAAACCCAAAACAAATAACCCCTGCGATTATCAACCGATCACCGAAAAGCTGGAATCAGGGTTGATTTTGCGCAGCCGGGAATAGAACCCGATATTGCACAGCCGTTTTGTGTATTTCATGGTAAAGGACACCGGGTCTTTGTCATGGTCATGGCCCTTTTCCACGGCCTGCACCAGTTCGGCCATCAAAGCCCCCACCACCGGGGCGTTCTTGAACTGGTTGCCGCTGGTGCCCACGGCCATGTAGAAACCGTCCAGGCTGGATCTGTCATAGATGGGGATCCAGTCGTCGGAGCAGTCATACAGGTCCACGATGCCGCTGGGTTTGTTGGGTATGCCCATGTCCGGTATCCGCTGGGCCTCCCGCATCACCTGGGTGGTCCACTGGTCGGTGAAGTCGGTGTTGTAGTTGTCCGGATCTGCAACATATTCCAGGGTATCGCATTCCGGGTCTTCGGATCCGATGAGGATGTGGTTGCCCACCTCCGGCCGGGAGTAACACCCCACATCCCCGTCTGAAATGATGGTACCCAGGATATTGTAATCAAAGCCTTCCGGGGCCGGTACATGGCATACCTCCTGGCGCAGGGCACGGGTCTTGATGTTCATCTCATCATCCACCCCTGCCATGCGGTTGATCTGGAAGGAATGGGGACCTGCCACATTGATGACCACCGGGGCATCGATCTGTGTGCCGTCCGCCAGGGTGATGCCCTTTACACGGTTGTCTTTTTTACGGATCTCGGCCACCCGGGCATTGAACAAAAATTTGCCGCCCCTGGCTTCGGCTGCCCGCTGCACGTTATGGGTGGCCTGTTTGGGATCAGATATCAGGCCGGCTTCCGGAATATAAAGGGCCCCGGCAATACTGTCCCGGACGGGGGTACCAAATCGCGGATCACTGGGCAGGGTGGGGGGTCCGAACCCCCGGGTGTCCAGAATGGGAAGCAGGTCCGTGATCTCTTTGGGACCGAAATCCCAATAAGACACACGCAGTTCATCCAGGGCCGCCTTGACCCTTTCCAGGTAGTGGTTTTTTGGGGTTTTCATCACCAGGCCGCCGGTGTTGATATATTTCACCAGCCCGGTTTCATCCACCGTGCCCAAATACTTGGGCCAGTCTATCCAGTAATAATATCCTTCCCGGGCCATGGTCACCCCGTCCGGGGTGGAGTAATACAGCCGGATGATGGCGCAGGATCCTGAAGTGGAGCCATGGCCGGCTTCCGGCAGTTTGTCCACGTTCAGCACCTTGAGGCCCCTTTTGGCCAGCTCGAATCCGGTGCAGGCACCGATGATTCCGGCGCCGATGACAATGGCATCATATTTATGTTCCATTGGTTGCAATCCTTACATGTTTTTTTTGGGTTTACATTTGACAGATCCCAGTGCCGTCAAATCCGTCAAATCGATTTCCAGCGCTCAATTTTTTCAAAGGCGGATGCAGCCCTGTCCATGAGGGTGGACAGGTTCACCGGTTTTTTGAAATAGTCTTCAAAACCGGCATCCCTGCAGTCGGCCAGCTCAAACAAAGAGGCATACCCGGTAATGGCATAAATCACGGAAACAGGTCTGCGCTTCTTGATTTCCCGGCACAGCTCAATCCCGTTCATGCCGGGCAGGTTCAGATCAAAAAACATCACATATATGCTTTCATTTTCCAGGATTTCCAGGGCGGTTTCCGCGTCCATTGCAGACCGGACCGCATACCCTTTCCTGGAAAATGCCTGTTCCAGAAGGCTTATTATTGCCTTTTCATCATCCACAACCAGAATTTTTTTTTCAGCCATTTCCACTCCTTTATGTTGGCTATTGTATTTTTTCAAAGCAGTTTACCCATACACCGGTCAGTTGTCCAGCAGATACCTGATATTTGCGAGCAGGTCTTCTCTGCCTGCGGGTTTCAAAAGAATTTTGTCCGGTGCGGCCGCACTTGTCTTTACTCTTACCGTATTTTCACTGCACCCGGTGCACAGGATCACCGGGATATCCGGCCGCACTTTTTTGAGGGCGGCAACCAGTTTATCCCCTGTCATTTCCGGCATGGTCATGTCTGTGATGACCAGATCAAAGTCCCGGGGCTTTTGTGTGAAACATGTCAGTCCCTGTTGTGCCATGTCACAGGCAGTGACCCTGTACCCGGCCCGGGACAGCAGTTTTTCCAGCATATGCAGGATGGGTTTTTCATCATCGATCAACAGAATTTTCTCATTTCCATTGCAGGGAACGGCTGTCTTTTTGATTTCATCACATTGGACCGATTCTGTGGTGAAGCGCGGCAGATACATATAAAATGTTGTGCCCTTTCCCTTGGTGCTTTGGGCAAAAATTTTCCCATCCAGGTTTTTTACAATGCCGTGTACCACTGCCAGTCCGAGACCTGTGCCCTTACCCCGCACCTTTGTGGTGAAATAGGGCTCAAAAATTCGCTTGCGGATTTCAGGGTCCATGCCCTGTCCTGTGTCTGTCACCTTCAGGCACACATATGGGCCGGGTGCCATCTCAAAGGCCGGCAGGTTGTCTTCTGTAAAATCGGCCTCACTGAGGGATACGGACAATTCTCCGCCGTTTTCCTCCATGGCATGCAGGGCATTGCTGATGAGATTCAGGATCACCTGGTGCATCTGGGTGGGATCCGCCTTTACCATGCCCACGTCGTTTGGTATGTTTTTGGTGATTTTTATGGTGGCCGGCAATGAGGCCCTGGCCAGTTTGAGCACCTCTTTTACAATCAGCTGCAGTTTCAGGGGCCTGCAGTCCTGTTCTGTCTCCCGGCTGAATGTCAGGATCTGCTGAACCAGTTCCCTGGCCCGGACAGCCCCGTCTATCACAGACTGCATCTGGTCCCTTACCAGGCTTTGCCGGGGCAGATCCTGCATGATCATTTCAGAAAACCCGAGAATGGGAAACAGGATATTGTTAAAATCGTGGGCGATCCCGCCGGCCAGGGTGCCGATGGCTTCCATTTTCTGGGACTGGCGCAGCCGGGCCTCCATGGCCTGGTTATTTTCCATGGCCTCCACCAGGTGGTCCATGGTAAGCTGCAGTTCCCGTGTTTTCTGCATCAGATGTTTCTCTGACTGTTTCAGGGTGGACACGATCTGTTTATATTGCAGTTTCTGATATGCCTGGTCTGACAGCTGCGCTGTGATCAAAAACAGGGCATGGCTGATATCTGTAAACCGGTTTACCGGCATGAAGGTTACCTCATCAAGGGCTGCGGCATAGGCTTCATGATCCGCACCGATGACATCAGCATATGCCAGCATCTTTTGCAGGTCTGTTTTTTCATCCCTGACCTGGCCGATGATCCAGTTGGCCATATGGCAGCCGGCAAAGGTGATGGAAACTGTGCCGCTCAACAATCCCGCCCCCAGACAGGGCTGAACCATGGGGCCATCCGGGTGATACCCTGATGTTGCGGCATTGGACTGGATACAGGCATCACGTCCAGCATCGGTTTTTTTAATGATATGTCTGCACAGGCGGCAAACATTGCTGGATTTTGTGATGGGCCTGCCGTTGACATCGGTTATGATGGAAGCAGCTCCGGTGGCCTTTGCAAAGGCATCCTGAATTTTCTGAATCTCATCGACATCAAATATCTCTGCAAATTTTGGTATACTGATTTTTTCCCCCATGACTCACCTTCCCAAACAGGAGGTCCCCTGTCATATGCATGTATGCTGCTGAACTTCATCTGCTACTGCATGGTGCTACATTGTCTGCAGCAGTGCCACTGTTTTTTCCGCAATGCGGTGGATATCCTGGACATGGTCCACAGCACCAATGTTTATGGCTTCTTTGGGCATGCCGAACACCACGCTGGATCTTTCATCCTGGGCGATATTCACGGCACCGGCGTTTTTCATATCCAGCATACCGGCAGCCCCGTCCTTACCCATGCCGGTGAGTATGATCCCTATGGCATTGGCACCGGCATACCTGGCCACGGTTTTGAACAGCACATCCACCGCCGGTCTCTGATAATGGACCAGGGGCCCTTTTTTCACCTCCACATAATACCGGGCCCCGCTGCGCTTCAGCAGCATATGATAATTGCCAGGCGCGATGAGCACTTCCCCGTTGGTAACGGTGTCCCCATTCTGTGCCTCTTTTACCCGCATCTGGCACAGCTCATTCAGTCTCTGGGCAAAAGATGCGGTAAACTGGGCCGGCATGTGCTGGACCACCACAATGCCCGGTGCATTCACCGGCATCCGGGTCAGCACGTTTTTAATGGCTTCCGTTCCCCCGGTGGAGGCACCGATGGCTATGAGTTTATTGGTGGTTTCCGCCAAAGCTTTTGATGCTGCCAATGCAGGTGTCCGCATTTTTGCCGTGTCGCTGGTGGGCTGGATCAGTTTGGCCCCGTAAACGGCCCGTATTTTTTCTGCCAGCTGCACACTCATGTCACCTACGGAATAGGCGGCACTGGGTTTGGAAATGACCTCGAGCGCCCCTAAAGAAAGGGCTTCCATGGCCAGCTTGCTGCCTTTGGTAGTAAGGGAGCTCACAATAATGACCGGCAGCGGATAGTGCTTCATTAATTTTCGTAAAAACGTGATACCGTCCATTCTGGGCATTTCAATGTCCAGGGTGATCACATCCGGTTTCAGGCTGACGATCTTATCCCTTGCCACATAGGGATCAGGTGCCGTACCGATCACCTGTATCCCCTCCTGCCGGGACAATTGTTCAGAGAACACCTTTCTGACCACTGCTGAATCATCCACAACCAGCACTTTTATGTCACGGGGCATTGCACTGTCTCCAGTTTATAATGGGTTTCTCCAAACCTGTTAATCCGTATGCAACAGCATCCCCAGTGTTGCCCCGTCTGTTTCAATCATGTGAAACCGGCTGTCGGGTGCAATCTCTGACAGATCCGCAATATCGGGTATGCCCAGTTCAAACGGGGTGTTGGCCGGTGTATTGCGCAGGGCATTGCCGCAGACCATGTTGAGCATTTCCTTGAGCGTACCCGTCAGATGTTCCCGGGAGAGCTGCTCCCGGGGCTCTCCCATGAAATTTTCCGCCATCTCCAGCACCAGGGATTCCGGCGCAGCCAGGATCACATGCCCGCTGATATCTCCGGAAAATGACAGCCGGCAGGCCATGGTGTCCTGCGCATCCAGACCAGCTTGGGACAGGGCAGCTGTCTGCCCGAACTCCACCGGCAGAAAAAACATGGTTTCCATGACTTCAGAAATCGAAGTCTTCATCGCCTTCATCAGTTGTGTCTTCATAATCCCCTTCTCCAAGAATGGTGACAATTGTATCTCTGATTGCCTCGGCTGTGAAGGGTTTGGTGATATACCCTGCAGCACCGGCTTTCATAAATTCATCAATACGGGTCTGGTTGCCTTCTGTGGACACCACCACCACCGGAATATCCTGAAACAGGTCCTGTTCTTTCATGGCTTTAATAAAGGCCAGGCCGTCCATGACAGGCATATTGTAATCGGTTATGACCAGATCCACCCAGCTGTTTTTCATCAAAGCCAGCGCTTCTTCCCCATTGGCCGCTTCCAGCAGATGTGAGCCGCCATAGCCGGCCGCCTTCAGGGTGCGTTTGATTACCGCGCGCATGGGCAGCGAATCATCCACTATTAAAATTGAATATAACATCGTTTTATCCCGGTTTTTTTTTGGTTTACGCCATCTGCAGAAGAGTTTCAACTTCCTGCATATTGATGCCAAAATCCGCTATAATCATGGACATGTCAACAGCTGATATTCCCAAATGTTTCATCACCTGGTCCTTGAACCGGTACGCCAGGCCGTCGGCGCCCACACCGTTCCCCAGCATCATGCACAGACAGTCCGCCAGATAAACTGCTGCAATCTGTTTATCCGCAATTTTTGTTTCATCCGACAAATGGTGATGCCGGATGATATTGACCATCCTGGGACTGAACTTCCACATTTTGGCTATCATGGCACCCAGCTCGGCATGGTCGATGCCAAGGGCTTTTTTTTCCGCCTCCTGGAAGCTGAAATGTTGATTTTCCACAAGATCTGCAATTTTCCCCGCAGCATCTGCAACATATTTTTCCAGAACAATTTTACCCATATCTTTGACCAGGGCTGCGGTAAATATGGTGTTTTTCCCTTTTAAACCCAGTCTGACTGACACCTGTTTTGCAAGCACGGCCGAAGACACCGAATATTTCCACATATCCCCTTCATCCATCCCATACCCTTTCTGGGTGCCCCCAAGCACCTGTGATCCGGATCGTACCAAAGCCACCTCGATCACCTGGTCAATCCCCAGCAGGTTGACGGCATCTTTGATGGATTCTACCGGATGCTTCATGCCGAAATATGCTGAGTTGCAGGTGCGCAGAACGCCTGCCGTGATAACCGGGTCATACTGGATCACTTTGGCGATGTCTGCCATGGCGCTGTCCGGCTGGTCTGCCACAGCCAGCAGCTGGCCTGCCACGGCAGGGATGGGCTTCAAATTTTTCACCTCTGCCACCAGTGTTTGAAGTGATATCATATTTTCACCTCCCCGGATCCGGATGTTTTTACATAAATATCTCCTGTGGCAATCTCGATTCTCACGGTACGGTTGACATTGCCCCCCACATCCTGTCTGGTAATCATGACCTTGTTCTTGAAAAACATTTTTTTCAGGGCCATGTAATTTCTTTTGCCGATATTAAAAAATCCCTGCTGGTCAAGGATCTCAGCACCGCCTGCCACATACACCCTCATGCGCTGCTTGGCTGCCCCCAGCTGGTAGGCGGTTTTGAACAGCCTGGGGATGCCGGAATCAGCAAACATATAGGGCCTTGCTACTGCCTTCTGTCTGTCAATGGACGAATCCGGCAGCATATAGTGCAAAATGCCGCCCACTTTGACCGCAGGATCATAAATGACCAGTCCGATGCACGATCCGAGGGAATAGGTGATAATCGATTCCCCGGGATTATTACTCACCTTCATATCTGCAACACCGACAATCTGTTTCATTGCATATCCTTTACACCGGGGTCAGAAGTTAACTTTTTTACCCTGTTTGTCTTTTCAGACAGAACAAGAAAAAATGTCTGGATCTGTTCCCCCCGGCTTCTTGATGGAAAAAAGGTAAAAAAATTAACTTCTGACCCCAAATACAAATATTTATCTGATCCCGAAAATGCCGTGGACATCCAGGATCAGGCCGACGCGGCCGTCGGCAAGGATGGCACCGCCGGCAAGGCCTTCCACTCCCTCGAGGTGGGCACCAAGGCTCTTGATAACATATTCATCCTTGCCCAGCAGTTCATCAATAAGAAAGGCGCGTTTTTCATCCTTTGACTCAACCACCACCACAAGGCCCTCGTGTACCGGTTTTTTCTCATTGGATCTGTCTGTTTTGTATATGTTGTTCAGCCGGATCACCGGGATCAGGCTGCCTCTGTCCTTGACCATCTCCCCTTTGCCCTCCACGGTAAAACATTCTTCTCTGGCAGGCTTGAACGCTTTCTGGATGGCCATGGTGGGGATCACATATTTTTCTTCATCCACCCGCACCAGCATCCCGTCGATAATGGCCAGGGTCAAGGGCAGGCTGATGGTGAATTTGGTACCCCTGCCTTTTTTCGAGGCAATCTGCAACTGGCCCCGAAATTTTTCCAGCCCGTTTTTGACCACATCCATGCCTACGCCTCTGCCGGACACATCTGTGATCTGTTTTGCCGTGGAAAAACCCGGCTGCATGATCAGGTCATACACCTGGGCATCGGTCATCTGTTCTTTTCCCGTAACAAGACCAGTCTTTTTTGCTTTTTCCAGGATGGCATCTCGGTCAAGCCCTTTGCCGTCATCCTCAATTTCGATCATGATATGCCCGCCCTTGTGGTAGGCCCTGAGCACAATTTCCCCCTGGGACGGTTTTCCTTTTTCCAGGCGGTCGGAGACTGCTTCTATGCCGTGATCCACCGAGTTTCTGATCATGTGCACCATGGGTTCATACAGGGCATCCACCACGTTTCTGTCGATCTCGGTGTCTTCTCCCTGCATGGTCAGATTGACCTCTTTGCCTGATTTTTTTGCCAGGTCCCGCACAAGGCGGATCATTTTCATGAACGTGGCCTTGATGGAGATCATGCGCATGGACATGGCAATGGTCTGCATATTGGTGACAATCTGTCCCAGCTGGGACACATTCTGGCTGATCAGCGGATAATCCATGGTTTTCTGCTTGAGCATGGACTGGGCAATGACCAGTTCTCCTGCATAGTCCACCAGGTCATCCAGTTTTCTGGTGCTCACCTTGACCTGGGTGTCGGGCTTCTTTCTGGAAGGCACCTGGTCCATGAGGGCGGATGCCACCTGGCCGGGCTGCACCTTTTTTGCATCCACCAGGATCTCTCCGATTTTTCTGTCCGGATGGCTTTTCTGGTCTTCCAGGGCCTGGTCAAGGCTGGCCTGGTCCACCATTTTCCGCTTCACCAGAATTTCCCCCAGCGGTTCTCTGTCACCTCTGATTAACGCACGCTGAAGTGTCTGCAGTTTATCTCTGAGGCTGTCCACATCGATATCGTCATCTTTGGGCATGAACCCGGTATTAATGCCTTCACTGACCCGCTCAATGAGCTGCTTCAATGTATCCACAGATTCCAGGATGACGTCTGTGGCAGTATCGTTTATTATAAATTCCCCGGACCGTGCACTGTCCAGAAGATTTTCCGTGGCATGGGCAAGCCGGTTGATCCGGTTCAAAGACAAAAACCCGGACACCCCTTTAATGGTATGAAAGGGCCGGAAGATATTGTTGATGATCTCCATATTGGCAGGATCCTGCTCCAGATCGATGAGATTGACCTCAATGGTTTCCAGATTCTCCTGGGCCTCTGACACAAAATCGATAAGAATTTCCATGTCATCACCCGAAATTTTCACTGGTGCTTTTTTTTCAGGTTCTGCCTGGTTGTCTGCAGCAGGTGCCTGTTGTTCAGGTTCTGCTGTTTTTTCTTCTGAAAACCGTATTTCCAGCAGTTCCAGGACATCAGAGCAGTCAAAGGCAAAGGGTTCATTGCGCTTCATATGGCTTAAAATCGACTTGAGCAGCACCAGGCCTTCCTCCACCGGCCTGGTGCTGCTGGTCTCTTCCATGGTCATGGTTTCCACATATTTTTTGCAAGCCAGGGCAGTGTCATGGAACAAGGAGGGTGCAATATGTTTTGAAACCGCTATCAGTTCATCCAGGTTGTTCAACATATCTCCGAGCACCGGAATTTCCCCGGGACAGAAGCCGCCGATGAGCAGCGTTAATTCATCCAGTTTAGTTTCCAGGTCTGCGTGATGATCAGATATGGATGCCTCCCTGGATACAGCAGCTGGATCTGCTTCACCCGCATGGGGAGCTGCTGCACCTGTCCCTTCTGCATCGGCGGTATCACCTGGATCAGTTTCCACGGCACCAGATTCTGTGTCTTTTGACCTGTTTTCGGATTGTCCGGCATTGGTAACGGCATGTGACAACTCCTTTATAAAGGTTTCCAAAGATGCAATGCGCTGATCTGCGTCAGTATCATTGCCTGAGATACCCCGGGTAATCAGGTCCCGCGCCCGTATGACTTCCCCGGCCTCCGACTGCAGTGACAGACGTATGCATTCACCATGCATCTTTTTGAGCACCGGCAGTAAACCAGACATGTTTTGGCTGTCTTCCGGATCTGCCAGAACAAGTTCGCAGGAAAATTTCTCAATTAAATCCTTCATGATTTCATAGGGCATGGGTGTATCCTTCTGCAAAAATTATGTGCGGTTTAAAAATTCTTGAAATCCTCGTCATCATCATCAAAGGGAATGACCTGGTCCGACCGCACTTCACCGCTGCCGTGACCCAGCATTTTTTTGCTGCCTGTAACCTGTTTATGGGTCCCCGGGACAGCCTTTTTTACGGACTTGTACTGCACAGCCGTATCTTCCCGGTTCTGCTTTCCTGTCACCAGCAGCACCAGTTCGCCCACATAATCCCTGAGCTGTTCTGCCTGGGCATTCATCTCTTCTGCTGCAGAGGCGGATTCTTCGGCGTTGGCGGCATTCTGCTGCACAACCTTGTCCATTTCCGTGATGGCGATATTCACCTGCTCGATGCCGTTGGACTGCTCTTTGGATGCCTCGGAAATCTCAGCAATCAAAGACCCCACCTTGGCAGCACTCTGGGCCACTTTGGCAAACTCTTCGTTGGTGGTGGACACCAGCCTGGAGCCGTCGCTGACCTTTTTGCCGGTACCTTCGATGAGTTCTGCGGTATTTTTGGCCGCTTCAGCAGCCCGCATGGCCAGGTTGCGCACCTCATCCGCCACAACGGCAAACCCGGCTCCGGCTTCTCCGGCACGGGCCGCCTCAACCGCTGCATTCAATGCCAGCAGGTTGGTCTGAAAGGCGATTTCATCAATGGTTTTGATGATCTTAGAGGTTTCTTCACTGGCCTTGGAGATATCTTCCATGGAATGGATCAACTGGTCCATGGAGGCATTGGCCCGCTGCACCACCTGGTTGGCATCCTGCATAAGCGTGTCTGCCTGGCCGGCATTTTCCGCATTCTTTTTGGTCATGGAGGACATCTCTTCCATGGAGGAAGAGGATTCCTCGATGGAGGCGGCCTGCTGGGACGCCCCTTCCGCCATGGCCTGGCTGGAGGATGACACCTGGCTGGAGGCGGATGCCACCTGGTTGGCGCCTTCATCCATGCCCTGGGTGATGCGGGTGAGGGTTTTGTTGATACCCCGGGAGATAAGAAACCCCAGCCCCATGGCCAGGACCACCCCTAAAACAGTGGCAACGATGGTCAGCAGTTCAATAAAAACGGCCTGGTCATGGGCTACATCAACTTCATGGGCCGCCACATCCTGGTTGATTTTTACGATGCTTTCCAGCAGATCAAGGGCGGTGCCCTGGCGGTCGGCCACAGGCCCCAGCAACTGGGCCTTGCCCTGTTCCGCCAGGGATATCGCCTGATCAATGATCTGGATCATGGTATCAAACTGCTGGAACACCTCCTGCATGGCCGGCAGCATTTCCATGGTATACAATTTTTGTGCCCCGTCTGAATTTCCCTGGCCATGAATCTGCTTGATCTGTTTCACCGCCTGGTGAAACCGGCGGTGGGGATCTTCCATAGCCCTGATGGCAGCGGCCAGATCCGGGTTATCGGTTGTAAAGCTGTCCATCCACTGACCGGCGGCACAGGCACTATGCTCATCCCCCCCCTCAAACAGCCTGCCCATATTCACCAGGGTCAGCACCTGCTGAGCCACCTTGTAATGGTCTTTGGTAAAGGATTCCACCTTTCTTCCCAGGAGCATGGGATCTGCCATGCCCAGCTTATCCCACTGCTGCATGATCTCCATGAACTTGTTGTTTTCCGCCCGCCAGGCATTCCAGGCAGGGACAAACTGCTGCCAGAGCCTTGCTTCTTCGTCGGTCTGGGGCAACGGTTCATACACCTTCCAGGCAGCCTCATAATGCTGTCTGGCCTCTGCCAGATTCTGATACTGGCGCTGCCGCACATCAAGGGAAAGGCCGGGTAATGAAAGGGTCCGCATGGAGCCCCGGATGCCTTCGGCCTCTGCATGAATTATCTGCAGGCTGTCCACACTGGGCAGGCGTACCCCGCCAATTTCCTGAACAGAACCCTCTCCTTTGATGGCCCCGTAATACCCCACAATACCCAGTACCAGGGTTATCAACGCCACAACCCCGAATCCCAGCATCAATTTGGTTCCCAGCTTCATTTGCTTACCCATTGTTTTTCTCCTTTTGCGCTTTTTATTATTACAAGTGCGGTCTTACCCATCTTTATGCCGAATTTCAGCAGCAAATCTGTACTGGGAATCACCTTTCCCCCAGCAGCTGAATCTCCTTTGCACTCAGGACCCTGTCAATATCCAGAAGAATTTTCACCCCTTTGTCAATTTTTGCCATCCCCAGGATATAATCTGTGTTAAGGCTTGTACCGAATGACGGCGCATTTTCAATTTCCTCCTCTTTGATGTTGAGGACTTCAGAGACCGCATCCACCACAATGCCTATCTGGATGGTCATGTCATTGGCATCGATCTCCACCACAATGATGCAGGTCCGGTCTGTATAGGGAATGGATGCCATCCCGAATTTGAGCCGCAGATCAATGACCGGTATGACCTTGCCCCGCAGGTTGATCACCCCTTTCACAAAATCCGGGGTCCTGGGCACTGATGTGATGGGCATCATCCCGATGATCTCCTTGACCTTGAGAATGCCGATACCGTATTCTTCATCCGCCAGGGTGAAGGTCAGGTATTTGCCTGTCTTCAGGGTGGTGGACTGAATCGCCTGGTTTAATGTTTCTTGTACGTCACCCATGTCGTTCTCCTCTTTGTTTTCATCTGGTTTGTCTATAAATTTTACTGCACAATCATTTTATGTAAAACATCACACAGATCATCATACTGGTCATCCATATAGGTGAAATACCTGGGGAAAAATCTGTGAATAACCGCTGTATTGTCCCGTTTTTTTTCTCTGGGCAGCACCATCACGATTTTTTTGTCCTGATAGATCTGTTTTTTGTCATACAGATCATCCAGTCGGTCTTCATTGTCTGTAAACAGGACGATAATAGGACTTTCCATATATGACTTTGTCTGGTTGACTTCTGTGACACAGGTATCAACCGTTCGGCAAATATGCATTTTAATACCGGGCATTCTCTTTTGAATGATTTTCAAAAAAAATCTGCCTTTTTCACCTGAATCCCGGTCCACATATAAAATTAATTTTCTCATCTGCTCTCTGGTAATTTTTGGTAACCTGGTTTAAACAAACAACGTCATTCAGTCACCACAAGTAAATCAAGTTTCATGCCAGCATGAAAAAAAATCAATTTTACCTATATTTCAAATGGTTAAAGAAAAAAAACACATCAATACCCTTTGTCATAAAAATATGACAATTTTTTTCAATATCGGAGAATAAATGCTTGGAAGGCTTATTTGAAAGGAATTATAGAAAAAAAACCCGCGTGTCACAAAAATATGACATTCACAAAAATATGACATTGCAACATATAAAAACTGCACAGGAAAATACAGGCAGTCAACTGGATGCCTGATCAATATCCACGATATGACCCTTTAAATATGATTTTGATTGATACCGAGTAATCTGCATGATTTTTCGGGTCAGGCTGCCAATACGATGAACCTGGGCCTGAATATTTTGCAGCGGTGCATAACTGGGATCTTCGGCTGACATATCCATCAAAAGAATTTCCGACATGCCTGCAGCAATCTGCAATGGCTGATTTATCTCATGGCAAACAGCCCCGGCCATTTCCAAAACCCCCTGAAGCCGCTCGCGCTCTTGCCTCTGTTTCTGCAGGGAAATCATCCGTTTGCCCACATTGAGCCTGGCCTGCAGCTCCATATTGTCAAAGGGTTTGGCAATATAATCATCCGCGCCGGCTTCCAGTCCCTTCACAATGTCAGCTGAATGCTGCCTGGCGGTGAGCAGAATGATGTACAGCGGTTCATTTCTGTCCTGTTCCCGCAGCCTGCGGCAGACGGAAATACCGTCCATGCCGGGCATTTCCCAGTCCAGCACAGCCAGGGACGGGGCTCCAGCCTGCTGCATGACCTGCCATGCCGCCATGCCGTCTTTAACGACAACAGGATCATACCCCCATTTTTTTGACATTGCCGCCAGAATATTTCTTGATGTCAAGTCATCTTCTGCGATCAGTATCTTCATATTTTCAATATCTCCTGTAACTGGCTGAACCGGCTTTCCAATTGCGGGATTAACCTGTTCAATTCCATCACATCACCTGCACTACCGGCATTTTCCATGGCCATGGCGCTGTCATGGAAGGCCATGGCAGTGATATTTGCGGCCGCGCCTTTGATTTTATGGGCCTGGGCTCTGGCTTGCTGCACCTGGTTCTGCTGCACAAAGCCCCGGAGAATGCGTATCTGCCCGGGCATATCTTCCAGAAATCCGGAGATGATTATGTTTGCCAGGTTCTCATCACCCATCATCCGATGGACAAATACGCTTCGGTCAAATATATCAGACAGGCCATGCGGTTCCGGCAGAGATGTTGCCGGATCTTCCGTGTCTGCATCCGGACTGGATTCCGCCTTCAGCCATTTTTCCAGCTTACCGGCCAGGGCTTCCGGCGCAACCGGTTTGGAAAGGTAGTCGTTCATACCGGCTTCCAGGCACTTTTCCCTATCTCCGGCCATGGCATGGGCGGTCATGGCGATCACGGGCACGGTGTGATTGCGGACAGCGGATCCGGGGTCCCGGATTTGCCGGGTGGCCTCCAGTCCATCCATCTCCGGCATTTGCACATCCATGAGCACCAGGTCGTAGGGGATCTGCTCCAGGACCCTGAGAGCTTCAGCACCGTTTGCTACTACATCTGCGCGCAGGCCGAGCTTGTTGAGGATGCCCATGGCCACCTGCTGATTGGTGATGTTGTCTTCAGCCAGCAGGATACGCACTTTGGTACGGCGCAGCTCCCGGACCCTGTGACGAGTCAGGATCTGTTTTTTGCTGTACGCCACCTGTCCGGAGAATACGGCAGCAAGGCTGTCGAACAATTCGGATTGGCGCACAGGCTTGGTGAGATAGGCAGCGAAGTTGATCTCCGCAAGACGTGTAACGTCCCCCCGCTCACCCAGAGATGTCAGCATCAAAAGGCGGGTATCGTGCAGCGCCGTGTCGGCACGAATGGCACGGCCCAGTGTCTCACCGTCCATGCCGGGCATCTGCATGTCAAGCATGGCCACAACATAGGGGTCGCCCGCGTCCATGGCCCGACGTAACATTGCCAGGCCTGTTTCTCCGTCGGGTGCTTCGCCGCAGCGTGCACCCCAGGCCGTAAACTGCAAACGAAGAATTTCCCGGTTGGTGGCGTTGTCGTCAACAATGAGAATACGTGCGCCGCTGATACCCGCCTGCAAAAGACCGGCCGGCATGACTCGCTCACATTCCCGGGCGTACTCCGGCTGTTTGCTTAGGCAGACCGTGAACCAGAACTCGGTGCCGCAGCTTTCCATACCTGCCTGAAGAGGTGCTGCAGGGCTGTTCACCCCGATCTCCCCACCCATGGCCTCGACAAGCTGTTTCGAAATAACCAGCCCCAGGCCTGTTCCCCCGTACTGCCGGGTGGTCGATGCATCCACCTGTGAGAATTTCTGAAACAGCACATCCTGTTTGTCCGCAGGGATACCGATCCCCGTGTCACGCACGGAGAAACGGATCAGGACGTCTGCTGTTGTTTCTTGTTCGATACCCGCGCGCACAGCCACTTCTCCCTTTTGGGTAAACTTGACCGCATTGCCGGTAAGATTTACCAGAATCTGGCGCAGCCGGCCGGGGTCGCCCACAAGAAAGGTCGGCACATCAGGTGCGGCAGCGCAGAGGAACTCGAGTCCTTTCTCGTGGGCCTTTAGCGCCATCATTTCAGCGAACCCGTCCAGCGTGGCCCGCAGGTCGAAATCCAGTGTTTCCATTTCAAGCTTGCCCGCCTCGATCTTGGAAAAATCCAGGATGTCGTTGATCAGGCCCAGCAAAGACTCGCCGCTGGCCTTCACAATTTCAGCGTAGCGCCGCTGGTCTTCGTCGAGTGGTGTGTCGAGCAGCAGCCCGGTCATGCCGATCACCCCGTTCATGGGTGTTCGGATCTCGTGACTCATGTTGGCAAGGAATTCGCTTTTGGCAATATTGGCTATTTCAGCCTCCACGGCCATGCTGTTGGCCCGTGCGGTGGCAGCCTCCAGCGATAGATTGATTTTCTCCAAATCCTGCCGTGCAGATTGCAGTTCCGTAATATCGACAAAGCTTTCGAGCAGGTGCTGCTGCCCATCAATGTCAATCCGCGTAACGGTCTTAAGAATGGGGACCAGTGTACCGTCGAAACGGCGGATCATTCTCTCGGCATTGTCCACTTCCTGTTTCAGGTCGATAATGGGACATTTCCCTGTCTGGGCCGGACACAGGTATTGGTTGCAGATTTTGCCAGTCAACCTTTCCAGATCAAGCCCGGCCATACGTGCTGCTGCGGGATTGGCCTCGACAATCACCTTGTCCGAGCAGCGTACAAGAACAATTCCCGCCTGGACAGATTCCATAATGGCGCGGGTGCGTTCATGGGCGTTTTGCAGTTCCGCTTCAGCCTGCTTATATTCGGTGATATCCCGCAAAACACAATAAAGGCGGCTTTTTCCTTCATGTGCAATAGGGGTGAGGGAGACTTCCACGGGGAAATCTTCGCCATTGGCACGGCGGTGAATCCACTCAAACCTGTGAAAACCCTGCTCAAAAGCCAGCCGCATCATCTCATTTGCCTTTTTGTATGAACACTGACCATCTGGTTGCTTTGGCGGCGATAATTCCGAGGGATGGGTCTTGAGGCAGTCTTCCCGGGCAGAGTACCCCAGCATCTTTGCGGTGGCTTCGTTACAATCAATAAATTTATTCTCACCAAACAGCAATATGACGTCGTTGGATGCATAAAACACGTCCATGAACCGGCGCTCACTCTCGCGCAATGCTTCCTCCGCGCGCTTTTGCTCAGAGATATCTCTGGCAATACCTGCATAGCCGGCGACCCTGCCGGCACTATTTCTGGTTGGAGCAGCGCTTGAGGTGTGCCAGCGCCACTCGCCGTTGATATGCTGCACACGGTACTCCACACTTTCCTGCCGCTGTCCTGTTTCTACCACCTTTTGCAGAAAAGCAAAGCAATTCGGCAGGTCCCCGGGATGGACAAACTCCGTGATGGCATGGCCTTCGATATCTGCCACCGGATGTCCCAACAATACTGTCCATGACGGTGAAACATAGGTGAATATACCGTCGGGACTCAGAGAATAGATGATGTCGTGGGTGTTTTCGATCAATTGGCGGTACTTGGCCTCGCTTTCGGCCAGTTTTGTCTCGACCTGCTTGCGCTCAGATTCTGATTTTTCCAGATCCTGAATTCGTTTTTCCAATTCTTCATAGGTTGGTTTTTCAGCCATAATATCAGTTTCGATGAACAGCTCTTTCATCGGCCTTCTCCATTGGCAACACTAACACGCAGCATATCTTATCCAATCACTCCTACCTTTTCAGCAAAATTTTCTATGGCCACAAAATCCAACTGAATTTTGTGGCCATAGAAAAACCATTCTGTCAATCTTTTTACGCCTCATACAGGTCATAGCCGGGATAGTATTTTTCAGCACACTCCTGGCAGATGCCGTGGCTGAATTGTGCTTCGGAATGTTCCTGGATATAGGCCTCCACCTGATTCCAGTATCCTTTGTCATCCCTGACTTTTTTGCAATGGCTGCAGATGGGAATCAAACCGCTCAGTTTTTTGACTTCAGCCAGGGCAGCTTCCAGTTTTTCCTTTTCATTTCGCAGCTTGTTTTGGGCGTCTTTGATCCTCTGGTAGCGCCTGGCATTTTCCATGGCCAGGCCGCAGACCCCGGCCATGGACAGGGTCAGATTAAGATACCGCTCCTTTTCCTGTGGAAATTTTACATGGTCAACTTCAAGCACCCCCAGGTCCTTGTCCTTGTAACGGATCATGGCCTGAAATCCTTGCTTCGAGGGTGTCCAGGCATATTCCTGCGTAAAGCCGTGCAATCTGTCTTTTATGGCCTGCCCGTCTTCCGGCAAAGAAGATAATGCATATACTTTGTCAGGCTGGTTATGGGACAAAGAAACAAAAACAAGTATCCGGGGAGAAAAAAGCTGATCAAATACCGCAAGGATGCTCTCAATGGCCTCCTGTTCCGTAAATGAATGGGCGATCCGCGTCAGCAGATCAAACGCCATGGCATATTCAGACAGCTTCTTCCGGGCTGACTGTATCTCTTTTTCCAGCAGGTCTGTGCTGTTGTTCGGTTCCGGCATTACCATCCTTGTTGATATCAAAGAATTTTCAGCTGTGGTTTGTCTGATATCCCGTTTATTTGTCTGCTGTTCAGTCCAGGGGATACCGGCCCCATGTATGCACGGCTTCGGATATGGCCATTAAGACGTCATCCGGCACCTGAAAAGGTATTTCCCCGTGGTTGTCGGACAATATGCATCCGCCGCCTGCACCGGCCTTTGCAATCACCGCTTTCACATGGTTTTCAGCATCTTCAGAAGACCAGCGGCACATCTCGATGCCGTTTAAATTTCCGATGACCGTCAGTTTGCCCCTGCAGGCGTTTTTCACAAGGGCAATGTCTTCATGGCAGCTCACCCCGACAGCAGCCGTGCCGGTTCCGGCAATATCATCGATGATGGGCAGGCAACGGCCGGAAGCCATGTGCGTGGCAGTGGGGCCATTGATCTTTGCCAGGGTCTGTCCGGCAACTGTAAATCCGGTTTTCAGGTACATGTCCCTGGTGGTGATGGTGGTGGAGGAAACCGGATCAAAATAGCAGATGGCTGTGGCGCCGGCCGCCAGCTGGGCATTGGCCCATTCCACACAAAAGGCCTGGTTGACCTGCATCAGGTGTGCGAACAGATCCGGTTTGTCATACATCAGGTCAAAATATCTGTCAAAACCCATCTGCATCACCGGCAGAGAAAACGGGGACATGACAACACCGATGATGGGCACGGTATCTTTTACCCTTTCTTTGAGCCTGTGTGTTGCCGTCAACACTTTTTCCAGGCACGGGGTGTTTTTCACATCCGGCACAGCCAGGTTTTTTATGTCCCCTGTTTTTTTGATAACCGGTTCACCGGAATTGGGGGGACCGTCATCCGTAAAGATCACCTCCCCGCCGAATGCCGCAATTTCCACAGGTGCGTAAAAAAAGCTGTAAATACAGTCATGTCTGTATTTTGCCAGCAGTCTCATCTGCCCTTCCACCACATTGGCAGGGTCTGAAAAATAGGTTTTAATGGGCAGCCCCACCTCTTTTGCACCATGCAGTGTGGCCAGAAGAAAAAAAGGAACCCGGTCCGGTTCCCGGTGTCCAAGGGTTGTCAGAACCCGCTGCATTGATGTAACAGATGTCTGATTCATGCCATACCTTTCATGATATTTTCGATGACAGACACAGCGTCTGATGCGTCCCTGCACATGGCATCAGCGCCCACTGTTTTCCATAACCGGTCATCAAACCGGAACGGGGCCCCGCCCACAATGAGTTTCACATCACACCTGAGACGGTCAAGTTTTTGTTTGACCGCTTTAATTTTCAGAGCCGAGGGCAGCATCAGAACAGAGATCAGCAATATTTCAATGCTGTCTTTTTGTACCTGTTCCACAAGGTCATCCACCTCCATCACCCCGTAGTCTGCCAGATCAAACCCGCTGGCCCGCAAAAAAGAATAAACAATGATTTTTCCCAGTTTGTGGTGGTCACTGAGAATACAGATGGCCATTTTGGGTTGGTTTTTTCTGTCAGGATCTTCCGGCGGCAGGATCTGATCAATGAGATCTTCACAGATTCTGCCGGCCATGTATACCTGTGACAACGCAAACGTCCCCGCCTGCCAACCGGCCCCAATACTTTCAAGTGCCGGCAGCACCACATCCTCGGCAAATTTTACGGGAGAGGCATCATGGCCACGGTTTTGCACAATCTGTTTTGCCGCTAGCCTGTCCACATCCACCAGGGCCCGGGTGAATGCATCCACAATTTTATCCGTCATTTTCCAGTACATCCTTTATTTTTTGGCTTCATCCAGCACCTTGCGCACGGCACAGGCAAGATCAGACGCCACCAGCGGTTTCATGAAAAGATG
>JAABSB010000051.1 GCA_011390615.1 Desulfotignum sp.
TAATTTGAAGATCCGTCATGTCCATGGTACGCTGGATACCGAATCGGGTAAGACAAAAATCATACTTCACCGGATCATGGGGTGCTATTTTTCGAAACCCTTCTGTAATTTCCAGGCAGGCAGAACGGTCCGGGCTTTTGCGCCGGGTAAACCCCAGCATCTGTCCTGCTGTAAACATATGCCGGTCAAGGGGAATGAGCAGCTGGTCCGGACGGATCTGGTCCCATCCCCCCGGATCCACCCGGTCTTTGCGCACCATCCAGCGCAAAAACAGATGGCTGCGCTTGCAGGCACTGGATTTGCCAGGATCAGCCAGCAGATGGCCGCATGCCCCTTCAGGGTCCAGATGTTGCACCAGATATTGCAGCCCCGGCAGAACCGTGGCATCTTCTGGATCAGTACCGGCCATCAAGCAGGCCTCCAGGGAGCCGTATTCCCGGATGACACGCTGAATACCCAGAATCAGGGCCGTGATATGGGCCTGGGTGGCAAACCTGTAGGTAAACCCTGCCAGTCCCCGGCGGATCTCTTCTGCTTGAATACCTGTGACCCGGTCCCCGGGGGCCGGGCCCAGAAATGTGAGCACCTTTGCTGCTGCCTGCATGATCATTTCCACCCGCCCATAGGCCAAGCAGGCTGCCACAAGACCGGCCACCTCCCGGTCCCTGACATCCTTGTAATCATAGAGGAACAACAGGGGATCAGGATTTACAAGCGATCTGCGGTTATAGTCCGCATACACCAGTTCCAGTTTCTGTCTCAATCGGGTCAGCATGAATGTTTTTTCTCCTGCCATAATCTGATACTTTCTGCCCGGCGAATACACCTGCGGTAAATAGTATGCCTGTTCCAGAAAGAATGCAAATTCTGCGCCTGAAATAATCTCTGTCCTGGGAATTATGCCTTGACTCTTTTTTGCAGATAGACGTAATATGGAGTCTTTGTTTAATCTCATAAATCAAGGAGTTATATCAAGATGCTGCAGGAAAAAAAAATCGGATTCATCGGCAGCGGCAATATGGGAGAAGCCCTGATATCCGGTCTTGTGCTTTCCAAAGCCACACGGCCTGAAAATATCATCTGCTCGGACATCGACCCGGAACTGCTGGCAGCCATAAAAGAAAAATACAAGGTGCATACCACCTGCGATAATCTGGAAGTAGTCCGGCAGTCAGATATCATCGTTTATGCTACCAAACCCCAGATTCTGGGGATGGTGCTCAAGGAAACAGCACCTGCGCTTAATGATGAAAAGCTTGTCATTTCTATCGCCGCAGGGGTTCCTCTGGCTGCCATAGCCATAGGACTGCAGAAAAAACTGCGCCTGATCCGGGCCATGCCCAATATCTGTGCCTTTGTCAAGGAAAGCGCCACTGCCATTGCCGCAGGCGAATATGTACGGGAAAATGATGTGGCCGAGGCCCGGGCCATCTTCAACTCCGTGGGAAAAACAGTGTTTATCCATGAAAATGTGCTCATGGATGCTTTCACCGGATTGAGCGGCAGCGGTCCTGCCTATATATTTACCATTGTGGATGCCATGGCCGATGCCGGGGTAAAAATGGGGCTGTCCAGAAAAGATGCCCTGTTTCTGTCCACCCAGACCGTTCTGGGGTCTGCCCGGCTGCTCATGGAATCCAAAGAACACCCGGGCCAGCTAAAGGACCGGGTTGCCTCACCAGGCGGCACCGCCATTGCCGGCATTCACACCCTGGAACAGGGCGGCTTGCGCACCACCATGATCAATGCAATAGAATCTGCCACCAACCGCTCAAGAGAGCTGGGTGAAATGATGGTAAAAGATTTTATCGCTAACAGTAAAACCGAAGCATGAACAAAAAAACCGGGCACAGCGTGGTGTATCCTGCACGCTGTGCCCGGTATCTGGCCAGGGAACTTTAAGGAGGCGGTTATGGGTTAAACTTCAAGTTCCTTTTTCAGCCAGTCCCGAACATTTCCTTCCACGGCATATACACCTTTGTACCTGCCGATGCCCTGCATAAATTCCGTCTCAAGCTGTTTGGGGAGATTAAAACTTCCCAGCTCTTCAGAATCGAATCCTTTTCTACGCACCAGCGTCAGTACAGGGGGATTATTCCATGTATTGATCACAAAATAAACTGTTTCATTATCATTGTCCCTGGAGTTGTAATATGACTGGGAGCGTAACGGCCCCCATTCCAGGTGCAGGGCAATGGCTTCTTCAGGGGTCATCTCCCAGTCCACTGCATTCACCAGATTATAATCTTTTTTTATATCACCAAGTCTCATATATCCTCCATTTCCTGGTTGGTTGTTTAGCTATAATTATTAAAAGCAAATTGCATGCCTGAACAGAATATAAAAAAAATAACCCGTCATTACGAAATGTTATAAGAAAAAGAAGCAGAAAAAAAAAGCAGAAAAGAGGGGATGATACAAAAACGGTCCGCCACAACAGATACACTTTTGTATCTGTTGTGGTGGAAATTATTCAATAATTTTCACACAGCCGTTCAAACCAGCCTGCCGGGCGGACACAGGCCGGGCATTTGTCAGGTACCGTTTTCCCGGTATGGATATATCCACATCCCAGACAGCGCCACTGGATCTGCATCTCATCCTGAAAAACCCGCTGGGAAGCGATATTTTCCGCCAGGTGCCGGAACAGTTTTTCATGGTGATTTTCCGCCACAATAATTGCATCAAAGGTATCTGCCGCCCGGACAAACCCTTCCTGCCTGGCAGTTGCAGCAAATCCGGCATACATGTCATTGCCCACATAGGCTTCCAAATCTGCGGAAGACAACAGATTGGCCTGGGTATTTTCAATCACCCCGGTGGGAAACTGCCAGTTGATGGTCAGCTCTCCCCCATTGAAAAATTTGAAAAACCGCAGCGCATGTTCAAATTCCTGGTCAGCGGTTTCATCAAACAGTTTGCCGATCTGTACATACCCTTCCTCCCTGGCCCTGTTGGCAAAAAAATTATACCGGGTTCTGGCCTGGGCCTCAGCGGCAAAGGAGGTATGCAGGTTCACTGCTGTTTGGCTTTCCCTGAATTTACCCATACAGCACCTGTTTATTCTTCAATGATAATGGCATCGGCACCACACTCGGCCGCTGCCTGGCGCACTTTGTCCTTGAGGTGTTCCGGGATGGGATCAACCTGGATGGTGGATACAAGCTGGTCCTCATCATACTTGAATACTTCAGGACAAAGGTCGTTGCAGTTTCTGTCACCCATGCACTGATCGGTAATGGTCACTTTCATGTGTTCCTCCTAAAAGTTAATGTATATTGCAATGGATCCATGCCGTCGTCATTTCCAGGACATGGTTTTTTTCAGGGCCGGTGAGTACAGTTTATCCTGTTTTTTCAATGGCCTGAAATTTTTTCATAAATTTTGTATCAATATAATCCTTAATTGTAAAGGCAAGCCTGCCGCTGAATACGATCTTTTTTTTCTTGAGAACCCCTTGGCCGCCACCGAGATTGAACACCAGCAGATAGTCCGGTCCAGGGTCAAACGGCATCAGGTCTCTGCCTTCTAAGGCAGCCATGAGGTTATGAAGCAGAACCGGGTTCTGCCGCACTGCATAGACCCCCACCTTGTCCAAAGGGTGCGGCTGAAAGTGGATACAGTCACCGCCTCCGAAAATCTGCGGATCTGCCACGCTCTGCAGATACTGGTTCACCAGCAGACCATTGTCCGGTCCCACGGGCAGGCGGGATTTTTCAAAAATATCTGAAGGTGTCACCCCTGCTGCCATGAAGGTAAAATCTGTGTCATACTGTTTTTTGGAACCAAGGGTGATATGCGATTTGGTCACCTCATGGACCCGTGCGTTTTCCAGAATCTGGATCTTTCTTTTTTCCAGAACAGCTTTTACCCGGTCCCGGATTTTATCCGAAAACCGTCCCATGAAACGGGTTGCGCAAAAAATGCAGATGGACGGCATATGGCCCCCTGTGTCCCGGGCCAGCTGCCATACATTGCCTGCCACCTCAGCAGAGGACGGTCCGCCGCCCACGACACTCACCCGGATCTGCTTTTCAGCAAACAACGCCTGCAGTTTTTCTGAGGCCTCCATCAATTTCTCAATGGGTTTGACAGGATAGACATTGTCCGGTTCTTGTCCATCTGTTGTGCCGACACCGGCCATAGGAACATGGGAACCGGCATTGCAGGAAAGCACATCATAGGAAACCGTGCTGCCGGACAGGGTAAGCACGCTTCCGGTTTCAGGGTCGATACGGGTTACCCGGTCCTGGATGAATCGGCCGCCCTGGCTTTCCACCACATCCCTGGTGGCAAACCGGATCTGTTCGGGCAGATAGGTTTTCCCCAGCATGCCCGGCCCCATTCCCGAATAATAATGGTATATGGACGGGCCGATGACCGTAACGGTGTATCCTTTTTTTTCAAACGTTTTGATATTTTCCAGTGTGACCATGTGTGCATGGCCGCCCCCCACCAGTACCAGGTGTTTTTTCATGAGACACGCTCCAGTTTTTTCTTTTTCCCGGCTGTCTGCCCACAGTTCACAGGGTATCCATCAATTTTCCCAACCGTTCCAGGTGCTGTTTTTCCTCACCTGCAACACCATGGACAATGGCTGCTGAATCAGCGTTTTTCATACGTGCCCCCACCCGCTGATACAGATCCAGAGCCTGTGCTTCAATGGACATGGCCAGGGATATCACCTCGGTTTCCACTGACAGGTCCGAATCAAACAGTTTCAGATACTGGTCTGTGGTCAATCCCCCCTCTCCGGCTGATTTTTCCGTCAAGGCATCAAATTGTTCCCGTGATACTGCAGCAGCATCATCCATCCGAATATAAGCATCAAAAATTGCATCCTGGTGCTTGACCTCAATGGCAGCCAGTTTCTCAAACAATGCCAGCACCGCAGGGGTCCGGGCCTTGTCAGCCATATCCAGGTAGAACCGGTGCAGCCCCTGTTCCAGGGAATAGGCCACCTTAAGAAAGTCCTGTGGGGATTCTGTACCGTCAAACAGGTCCATGCCAAGCGTCTGGGGACCCACAGCGGTCTTGCCCTGCCAGGCCTTGATACCGCCGGATACATTATATACCTGATTGAAACCCCTGCCTGACAGCATCTGTGCAGCCACCCGGCTGCGCCCGCCCACCGCTCAGTAAACCAAAGTGGGCTTGTCCGGATCCAGTTCAGACACCCGGTCTGAAAGCTGCGGCAACGGTATCAGCAACGCTCCGGGGATGTGGCTCTGCTTGTACTCTGAGGGCTGGCGCACATCCAGAATGGTGATATCTTCCGGGGAATGGTCTGATATCATTTCCTGGGTTTCTTTGTAATCTTTGGATTCTACCGGGGTAAAAAACTGCATCCATTTCATGGCATACTTCCTTTCTTTTTCACAGGACCTGCCGCCACAGCGTAGAGCAGGACACTGCCGGTTTTCAACGCCAGAAGTTCTGCTGCTTCTGCATCATACATGGCACCGACACCACAGCACCCCAGGCCGAACGCTTCTGCTGCAAGGTAAATACGCTGCCCTGCCCTGCCGGCATGCATCATCACATACCGATATCCCCTGGATCCCAATGTTGATTCCACTGCACCAAGATCCGCCAGAAACAAAAAATTCACAGCAGCCCGGCCAATCCATGTCTGATCAAGACAGACCCCGGCCAGCGCGTTTGCCAGGCTGCCAGTGTGCCAGCATGCCAGTTGTGACCCATCCGAAGAAAAGGTGTACAATCCATCTGCCATGCCTTCCAGGTTCTGACAGATCATTGCCGGCACAAGAAACGTTTTTGCCGATGCACCTGTCTCTTCAGGGATATGGCCAGAAAAAATCCCTGAAAAGACCTGCCTGAAAAAAGCCGCCCACACAGAACAGGGCAGTTCACAGGCAGTAAAATTGCGGCGGGACCGCCTGTGTGTAATTGCAAAACGGTAAGAGACTTCCGGACTAAAATCGGATGCCGGCATGGGTCTACTCCCTGAAGGGCTGTGCTGAAAAACATTAGGGCATACATCCGGCACCCGGGATTGCACAAGCGAGGACCCTTCCTTGTACGCCTTTTCCAATATCTCATACCGGACAGGGGAAAATGATTCACGTCCTGGTCCGGCAGGATGAAACGGTTGTGTATCAGGCACATCTTCATTTGCATCACCCGAACCCAGAAGAATGCAGGCCAGCGGTACTTCGCATCGCTGATCCAGATCCAGGCCCTGGATCAGGAGCTGGTCATCAAAATCATACCCCACCCGGGCACCAACCCCTGCATCCCTTGCTGCCAGGATCACCGATTCAGCCAGATGGCCGGCATCCAAAAGCAGATACCGGAAAGCCCGGTCCCTGTATTTCCATGCAGAATGATAAAAAATGCCTGTGATAACCAGATATGCCCCTGCACGCGCCCGGCCAGGCAGTGTTTTTCTCATGTCCAGGGGCCGGGAATTGATTTTGCATAAAAAGCCCTGAACCGTGTCACAATAATACAATCCTGTGTCAATACCAGGCATCTTCTGTACCGACAGATACAGTTGACAGGGATACAGGCCCCCGGCGGATGGCACGCTCCGGAACAGAATTCCCCGGGCCGTGTCTGCCAGGGTCACCCCATAGGACAGTACCAGTATCCGGGAAACCGTTTTCAGATCCATCGGTTCATTCTGTTCTTTCTCCGGAACCTGCCAGGCCAGTACCTGGTCCACCATGGCATCCGGGTCTGTCTGGCCCTTATCCCCGCCAGGAGTCTGGTGGGTTTCAGCAATTTTGTCCAAAGGAATCCTGCCCTGACAGACATAGGTTTTAAAAGGCGCCGGATACCTTGAAAAATCCAGTGAATGGGGGGAAATCCTGTGCCGGACATGGCTGGTCTGATCATGGTACTGGACAGCCGACACAGGCGGATCAGATCTTGTCCGAACCATCATCCTCCTGGACATCTGTTTCCAGCTTCATCAAGCATTCATGGCATTCCATCTCGATATTGGGCACATCCCCATATTTTTTTTTGATCTCCTCTTCCGTCAGATGTGAGGTGCCGGCGCACCCGCACCGGGGACACGAGGTGCTGATTCTGTATTTTTTGCCCATTATGCCCTCCTTTAATTTTTGCCTGATATTCTCGGATCAGTGGGTGTTCCTGCACAATCAGGGGTATAGCAGGAATTGTCCACAAAAGAGCAGTCTTTTTTACAGCTCGGGCATTTTTCCGGCGGTGTATCCGCCTCCAGGTTGTATCCGCATTGGTCACAAATCCAGCTGGTCATAACAGCCTCCTTACATGGTTAGGGGTGAACAGGTGTTTAATCTTCTGGCACACCTGATAAATTAACATATAAAAAAGATATAATCAAAAAACATGCCAGCAGTCACATTTGGTGCTGTAGAAAAGAAGATAGTATCTTCACCATACCACAACCCAGGCAATCGTCAAACACAAATATCCTGAATACCCCAGAACAACTGCATGCAAAAGGGCATGGCGTTTTTTTTCGAATCCCGTTCCTGGAGATACCCTGGTGCCGGTTTTGCCGTTTAGCGCAGCATGCCCTACACCCTGTCAAACAGGGCAGACGGGTGAGACCCACAGGGACCCCCGGCACGGGTTACTTACGTCTTCCCCGGGATAAAGACGGTTAAGAATTGCACATTCGTATCTTCTGTGGTATGGCATGGGCATCAACCAGCAACAAAATTGGCATTGCATGCCTGAACACCTGTTCGCAAATGCTGACCAAATAAACAATAAAAGGAGAAAAACCATGGGACTCAAAGAAGAACTGGAAGAAAAAGCAGAGGAGTGTGATGCGCCCGAAGAGTACATTGCCGTAGCCAAAGAGATTGTGGACGGCCTGTCTGACAAGGAATGGGCTGCCGAACTTTTGGAAGAAGGAGCGGAATGGGCGGAAACCTGGGAAGATGCCGTCACCTATGCCAAAGCCTGCCTGGACATCCTGGGGGACGAAGAAGCTGCTGCCGCCCATCTGGATGCAGGCAAAAACCTGTGCACCACAGTGGAGGATTTTCTGGGCCTGGCCGCAGCCGCCCTGGAGATCAACCAAAAAGAAGCAGCCACGGAAATTTACAATGCTGCCGGCACCAAATGCGTCAAAACCGCTGATTTTCTGGAACTGAGCAAAAGTATTTCCAAGGTGCTCAATGATGCAGACCTGGCAGAGAAAACAGTTGAAAAAGCCTTTGCAAAATGCAGTAAAACCACAGATTTTGTGGAATTTGCCAAATCAGTTCTGGATATGTTTGAAGACAAGGACCGTGCCCGGGCTGTCTATACCAAAGCCATGGAAAAAGCATCCACAGCAGATGATTTCGATATCCTTGCCGCGGGTGCGGTCAAAGATCTTGAAGACAAGGACCTGGCCCGGAAGATCTATGAAAAAGCCCTGGCCTCTCTTACTTCCGGCAATGAACTGCTCAAATTTGCTGAAACCGTCAATGAAAAGCTGGATGACAAAGCCTTTGTAAAATCCATCTACAAAAAAGCCGAATCCGTATACACGGAATTTTCTGATTACCTGAAACTGGGAAAAGCAGCATTTGAGATCACCGGGGATGCCAAATTCGCCTCGGAAATATTCCAGACAGCTGCTGCCACTAATCCTGCCTGCGGCCAGCTGGTGGACCTGGCCCTGGCCATGGCAAAGGACCTCAAAGATCCAAAAGCAGCCATTGCGGTGCTCAAGCAGGCCCAGGGAGCGGTGAAAAGCAATGCAGATTTTATCAAAACCGCCAAAGCCATCCAGGAAATTGTCACTGATGACAAAGAATGGACCGATGCCATCACCTTTCAGCTGGAAAAACGCGAAGAATTCAAAGAATTGTATGCGGATTTCATCAACAGAGAACAGGAAACTAGCACCTGTGCCGCCAAGCGGGCCCTGGCCCATGAAATTGTTGAAAAAACAGGGGATACCTTTTATGGGGCCAAAATTTACAGACAGGCCCAGGATCTGACCCGCAACTTCAATGATTTCATCAAGCTCGCGTTGTGTATCCATGATGATCTGGGAGATGATGCGTGGGTAAAAGAGATCTATACCATGCTTCTGGAAAAATGTGTGAGTTTGAGCCACTACACGGAACTCACCGATGCCATTGCAGCCACCCTCAAGGATGAAAAATGGATCCGCAGTATTTATAAGGATATTGAAGCAAAAAGCACGGAAAACAGCGACCTTGTAAAACTGGCTGCCATTGCTGTCAAAAAACTCAATGACACAGCCTGGGCCGCAGATCTGCTGCAAAAGGCTGAAGCCGGCTGCAAAACCATGTATGATCATACCTTTGTGGCCGGGGCATATCTTAGGCTGCTGGGGGACCGGGAAAAGGCAGGTACACTGTTTGAGGCGGCAGAAGCCACATGCACCGACCGGCAATCCTATTCCCGGCTGATAACCCTGGTGCAGGGCCAGACCACTGACACCGCATTTCTTACCCGTATTCTGATTTCAGCCAAACAGAAGCTCACCGGGTTTGAAGATATGCTGTTTCTGGCCCAGACCGCCCTGATCCAGCTCAAAGACACACAGCTGGCTGCCCAGCTTTACACCCTGGCCGAAGAAAAAGCCGGTGACACACGCCGGTTGTCCCGCCTGGCAACCAGCCTGGAAAACCAGATGGATGACAGTACCTGGGCATCCAGGGTATTGCGCAAGATATCCTGATTGCAGCAGAATAAAGAAACCGGACCAATGAAATCCCGGCAGATGGGCCCGGTGACAGCCGGTGCCCATCACAAATATTGACGATCGTACGGCCCTGGCCCTGCTGGCCAGCCAGGTCGCAGAAGTCAGGGCCGTCATCAATTACCGCATTGCCCGCATCCGGCTTTTTCTGGCCGAAGGCAGCCTGCTGCAGCGCAGGGGGATTATTTTATGACATTAAGACCCGGTCATAAAAATATAGGTCACTACCCCTGCAACAGCCAGCCAGATATTGGTGATATTACTCACCGTAATATTGAGCATGGCTGCCAGATATTTCCCACGGCTTAACAGGGCAAGACAGCTTTTAAATTCCGGCCAGCTTGACAAAGTGGCCAGCACAAAAAAACCGATTACCCCTTTGGGGGCCTGGCTTTGTTCAGAGGCAAAGCTTACCACGGGATCAAGAAAATACCCTGCAAAAATCAACACGGCAACTGCTGGAATTATGGACCATCTTGCAACTACCACATCTTCCAGAGATTGTTCAGCCGATTCCGGCGGCCGTTTAAAAAACAATACCCCTGTTATGACCATCCCTGCCGCCACCCAGTAAATATGGTGCGAAATGGAGATGGTATAAAAGGAAACTGCAAGCCCTGCAGTCAGTACAATACAAGTCAGGCTGTATTGCCAGTTTGTCTGCATGGTTTTTAAAAACACCCGGCACACCAGGGCGGCTGCGATGAGCAGAATCGGATTCATGAAATTTGATCCCAGGGGCGTGCTTGCGGCAAACAACACATCCCCCACAACCAGGCCGACAATAAGGCAGACAAGCTCGGGACCGTTGGTGATAAACCCGGTTATCGTCCCCAGTCCTTTGACCTTTTTGAGCGTTTCGATGATGACCTCTATGGACAATCCGATAAAGATCATCACCAGAACAACTCCGCCGGCTGCAATAAAGGATTTGTTGAAGTCTCCATTGAACAGCAGAGAACAGGTACAGAAAAACACAACAACCAGAATCCAGCATATCATGTCTATCCAGCCTATGGAATTTACCAGGAAATGCTTCACTTTTCTCCTTTTATGGGACATCCTCGATAAGATTGCATGATTCGTTTTTTGATGGGTTTTTTTGTATTCAGTATAAAAAATCATGCATTATATGGCAAATACTAAAATCAAAATTCACATTGCAGGCGTATGGATATTGAATTAATCCTGCTCTCAGGATAAGATCTGTAATGGTTGTTAGCTGTTAGCTGTTAGCTAAGTAATGATGGCTGACGGCTGATGGCTTTCATATGAACCGTTTGTTTTAATACGCAACACACAAATTTTCAGGAATATCTTTGAACACATTTGCCATAAAACCCATATTTTTCGACCAGCGCGACCATGACCTGATCAGAATTGTCAATTCTGTTTATGATGCAGATGCCAGACTGGGGTATATTCGAAAACTGTACTACCCTTTTTTCCACCCGCTGGGCATCAAAGAGCTGGCTGAGTCAAAAGGGCTTCACACAGCCTATGCTATTGTCAACCTGCTGGAATCCATGGAGAGGGGTGTCATTGAAAACCGTCTGGCAGCACTCAGGGCGTTAAAAGATGCGGTACTTGATACAGCTGACGGTCCCATGCCCAAAAACACGGCCCGGGTGCTTTTGCAGATCATGAAGGAACTGGTGCGGGCCAAAGGCAAGGATACCCGCCAGCTGCAGCTGGCACATAATTTCAGACTGGCGGCATTCGGCAAACCCAGGGTTATACGCAAACTGCTCTTACAGTACCACCTTCTGGAAATGCCTGAAGAATGGAACCAGATTACATTTGATGACCATGTGCATGATGCCAACACATCCGGAAGAAAATCCCCCACCCATCTGATCATGGATGCATGGATAAAAGGCATCCGCAGGCTCCGGGTGATATATTACCATTATATTGAACCCAGGTTTGCCATTGAGCTCATTGAAGCGGCAAAAATAATGGAAATTGATCTGCGTATCGGCATTGAATTTAAAGCCACGTACAGGGACCGCTATATTTCATTTATCTGGGTTGCCCGGGGTCTTGCTGATGCTGAAGCATTTTTGTGCTTCCTTGCGGAACCCCATGTGGTGAAATTCATGGAACAGGGAAAGGCCGTACTGCAATTTCAGAAACAGCATGTTCTCGGTCTTTTGAAAACCTTTAATGAAGCGCATCTGGATGATATGTGCCGGGATCTGGATATTACAATGCCGGCACTCAGCCCTGATGAATTTTTACAGTTTTCATCTCCGGGCCAGCCGTCTGTTTCCCATCTTGCAGAATATATCCACAAAATGGCTGTTCTGGCCATGAAAAAACGCCTTGATGAACTGCATGAAATCTTCACCCGGTCAGATGCCCAAAAACAGGAGCAGATCAAAGCCGGGATAGAAAAAATGGATTGTTTCAGTGCCAGGGACATTATTGAGACCTATCTACAGCCTGAACAGCACCCTGACATTTTTGCGCAATCTGCTGAAAATGGCCGGTCAAAAATTCCTGACCGACTGAAACTGACCCATATCCGATTTTTGGAAACCATTAGAAAGCTGCATTATGATTTTCGCCTCACCCTTAAGCTAGGCAATCTGCAGCCTGAAGATGTGCTCGAAATTCTGTATGAATCAAAGGGTCTGATCACCCGTCTTGAAATCATCAATTTAAAAGATTTTGTTTCCGGAAAAACAGACCATGTCTTTTCCATCAATGAGCTGCAAAAAGCAATAAACAGCGGCAGCGTCCTGAAATTGAAGCGGTCGGTCCGTCAGATAATATCCTGTGTGGAAAAATCAGTCTATCCGGACAGGTCGGACCGGCTGAAAAAACTTTTCAATATTCTTTATGATATCAATGCCCTCAAAAACATGTACGCCGCATATCCCATCAAATCCAGAATTGGAAGCGACTCCACAGGAAAGGCACACCAGGCACACGGCATGGGATTCGGCATTGTGACAACCCTTGCCTACTGGTCCCGGAAAAAAATTGACATTCCTTCCGGAGACAGGCTCATACTTCCGGCAAATATCAGTGTAAACCAGCGCATGACTGCCTTTTCCCAGGAAAACATGCATCCTGTTTTCACATGGCTGCTGACTGTTTTAAAATGGCTGCCCGGCCTTGATCAGATCATGTTCGTGAAAAAAAAGGAGTGGGTGTTTGAATCCTTTGTTCTGGACATGAAAAAAAAAGGGAATATCGTTACCCTTGGCGGTATACGAAGGCGGATCAGAAACGATCTCGGCCTTGATCTTCCCAGCCCCCAAAAAAAGGATATCCAGACATCATGGAAAAATCTCAACACCAGATTAAAAAATTGTCTTAAAATTTTCATAGGATTTGTTCCGGCATTTGTCTGCTTTTTTCTCACCAAAGAATGGTGGCTTCTGGCCTGGTTCGGTGCATTCATCTGGTTTGGCATTACCGGTTTCAGGGTCATTTTGCAATCGGTTCTCGGCGGCGGGGGCATAAAACGGGCCTCATTGACCAAATGGAACAATTATGTCAGCTGGGACAGATTGACGGATGCCCTTTTTTTCACAGGATTTTCCGTACCCCTTCTGGATTATCTGATCAAGACCGTACTGCTTGACAGCACCCTTGGCATCAATATGCAGACCAGCCCGTTTGCATTGTATACGGTAATGGCCTTTGCCAACGGCATATACCTGTCAACCCACAATGCCTTTCGCGGGCTTCCCAAAGCCATGGTAACCGGAAATTTTTTCAGAAGTATTCTTTCCATACCGGTTGCACTGGTATTTAATATGGGTATCGGTTTCATATTATCTTTTTCCAACGTCCCGTCTGTTAACACGGTTTTGCAGACATGGGCGGCCATCATTTCCAAAGCAGCTTCAGATACCGTTGCAGGCATTATAGAAGGCACAGTGGACCGGTTCCAGAATCTGAATCTGCGGAAGCGGGATGTTAACAAGAAGTTTTCAGATCTGTTTGCCACATATGCGAAACTGGAAATGCTTTTTCCTGAAACCGAAGAACTCAAAATTCTGGAAAAACCGGAAGCACTTTTTGCCGGCAGAAACGCTGAAGCAAAAGACCTTGCTGTCATGGTCATTATCCATTCTCTGGACCTATTTTACTTCTGGATGTTTCTGCCAAGAGGAAGAATGACCATTGTGGAGATGGTTTCACAGCTGACCCCTGAAGAAAAGACAATTTTTTTCCAGGCGCAAAAATTACTGGAACATGAACAGTTTATCAGCAGGTTGTTTGTGGACGGCATCCTGGGAAGAAATTTTTCTCGGCCATTGTCTTTTTACCTGACCACTTACCAGAAATATCTCAGATCCATTGAAAAAATCCATTTTCCCCGTCAGACAAATCACGCCATAACCTGCAAAAACTCCACGTTACATGACAGTTGAGTAATAGTTCATGATCTTTTATCACAGGGGCGCGGTTTTACTCCCAAGCCAGGATGCTGTTTCAGGCGTCAAATGGGGAGAAAGGATGTCAAATACCTGCTGGTGATACTGGTTAAGCCACTTTCTTTCCGATGGTGTGAGTAAAGCAGTGTTCACAAGATCGCGTTCAAAATGGCACCAGGTGAGGTTTTCAAAGGCCAAAAAGTCACCGAATGCCGTATTTTCGGATTTTGTCACCAGCACCATGTTCTCTAAACGGATGCCGTATGCTTCCTCCCGGTACACCCCGGGCTCATTGGTCAACAGCATGCCGGGTTCCAGGGCCACATCCACAGGATGGGGGCTGATCCGCGCAGGGCCTTCATGGACGCACAGAAAAAATCCCACCCCATGGCCGGTACCATGGCCGAAATTCATGCCCTGCTGCCACAAAAACTGCCGGGCCAGCGTGTCGATCTGGAACCCTTTGGTGCCTTTGGGGAAACAGGCCTCTGCCACGGCAATATGTCCTTTCAGCACCAGGGTATAGTCCTGGATCTGTTGGGAACTCGGGCTGCCCAGGCAGATAGTGCGGGTGATATCGGTTGTGCCGGTCAGGTAATTGCCGCCGGAATCAGTCAAAAACATGCCTGTGTTCTGAACCTGAACATCGGTTTCTTTGGTGGCTCTATAGTGGCACATGGCAGAATGCGGGCCATAGGCCATGATAGGATCAAAGCTGTTTTCCATAAAATCGGTCTGCCGGCTGCGCAGGTCAAACAGTTTTTCTTCTGCACTGATTTCCGACACTGTTTCTTTGGGATCCCGGGTGGCTATCCAGTGCAGAAACCGGGTAACCGCCACCCCGTCCTTGACAGCGGTATCCCGCAGATGCTGTATCTGTACCGCATTTTTCACCGCCTTCAGTTTTGTTGCAGGACCTGTTTTTTCTATGATGCGGCAGGCCGCGTTGACAGCGGAAAAAACTGCCGCTGAAACCATGTCCGGATCCAGCAGAACAAAGGCATTTTCCGGCAGCTTTTCCAGGGCAGAAAAGATATCTTTATATGCTGACAACCGGACACCATCTGCAGCCAGAACAGCTGCAAGGTTTTTATCCACCTTGTCCGGATGGATAAACAGCTGCACATGTTCCAGGCCCATGAGGGCAAAAGCGATATTCACCGGGTTGTTGGGGGCATCTGATCCCCGCAGATTAAAGGTCCATGCAATGTCCTCCAGGCCGGTCATGACATACCACTGGGCTGCGGATGCACCCATGGCATCCCGGATCTTTTGAATTTTTTCTACCCGAGTCTGCCCGGCAAACCGGGTGGAAAAATCCCAGGCCTTTGTGGCCGGCATGGGCGGCCGGTTCTCCCAGACCCTGGACACCAAATCCAGGTCTGTTCTCAACCGGATCTTTCGTCTATCCCACATGTCCCTGAATTTTTTTTCCTGGTTTCTGGAAATCACCTGCCCGTCAATGGCCACCACATCATTTTGGGACAGGTTTTCAAAAATCCAGTCATGGAATTCAGGAATGTCAGGCTCGCCAGACTTGAACAACGCAAATCCCGATCCCTGCAGCTGGGTACCGGCCTGGATCCAATACCGGAAATCCGTCCAGAGAATGGCCTTGTCTGCCGTGACCACAGCAATCCCGGCAGAGCCGTTAAAACCGGTAAGCCAGGCCCTTGCCTGCCAGTGGCCGGTGACATATTCACTCTGGTGGGGGTCTGCACTGGGTACCACCAGGGCGGCAATCTGTTCGGCTGCCATCATCTGTCTTACGGCAGCCAGTTTTTCATAACTGTTCACTGTTTTTTCCTATTCAACCTTGAATTTATGGATCAAATCATCCATATGGAGTTTCATGATTTTGCCCAATGGCATACACTGTTTACACATCTTTCTCAATCTTTTTTGTCATACCCAAAACCCCTCTTTTGAAATTGCGCTGTTTGTTGTATACCCTGACCAGAAACCGGAAAGCCATTATACAATGACCATCCCGGAAAAATTTTTTGCATATTTGCATATTTGCATATAGAGGAGAACACACGTCCTGATGAACCACTTATTTGATACCATCATTGACAGGAACCATACCCACTCCATGAAATGGGGAAAATACGAAGGAACCGATATTCTGCCCATGTGGGTAGCGGACATGGATTTCAAGACACCGCCGGCAATACTGGATGCCCTGCAAAAAACCATCACCCACGGTGTGCTGGGATATACGGTGGTTCCCCGTGACCTGAACCAGATTATAATATCGCGCCTTGCAGCCCTGTACGGCTGGGAAGTGGAACAAGACTGGCTGGTCTGGATTCCTGGTGTGGTTTCCGGCCTGAATGCTGTCTGCCGGGCCTTTGGCAGACAGGACCAGGCCATTGTCACCACCACCCCCATCTATCCCCCATTTTTGTCGGTATCAGATCACTGCGGCAAACCTTTGCACACCCTTCCCATGGTCACAGAGGCAGGCCGGACAACCCTGGATTTTGCAGGGCTTGAACAGCTGTTTCAAAAAAAGCCGGCCCTGTTTTTGTTCTGCACCCCCTACAACCCCTGCGGTACCCTTTTCACCACAGAGGAACTCAACCGGCTGGCAGACCTTTGTGATGCCCATGATGTGATTTTGTGCAGTGATGAGATCCACAGTGATTTTGTTCTGGATCCGTACAACCGCCATATCCCTTCAGCCACAGTTTCACGGCGTGCTGCTGAACGTACCATTACCCTGATGGCGCCGTCCAAGACCTATAACATTCCGGGCCTGGGATGCTCCTTTGCCGTGATTTCCGATCCCGGCCTGCGCAACCGGTTCAAAGCCGCCTGCAGAGGCACGCTGCCCACCGTGAACCTCATGGGATTTGCCGCTGCAAAGGCTGCCTATGCATCATGCGACGACTGGCTGGCACAGTTGATCACCTATCTTCGTGCAAACCGGGACAACGTGGTGGCACAGGTCAATAATATGCCGGGCTGCCGGGTTGATCCCATCCAGGCCACCTATCTGGCCTGGATAGATGTCAGGGAAACCGGGCTGACTGATCCGGTGGACTTTTTTGAAAAGGCCGGCATCGGGCTGTCTGACGGCAAATATTTCGGAGCCCCCGGGTTTGTACGGCTCAATTTCGGATGCCCTGCCGCCCTCCTGGACAAAGGACTGCAGCGCATGGAAAAAGCGCTGCAAAAGCTTTGACATGCTATCCATTCACGTATATGAATGTATGATAATTGCATAACTGACGCAGACCACACAGACGGTATATAATTGACCAACCGCAAAACCATTTTCCGGAGAACTGCATGAAAACCATTATAGAACCTTTCCGCATCAAGACCACGGAACCCATCCACATCATTTCCAAAGAAGAGCGTATACAGGCCCTGGCAGATGCCCACCAGAACGTATTTCTACTGGATGCCGAAGACTGCTGCATCGACCTGCTCACAGATTCCGGCACCGGGGCCATGTCCACCCGGCAGTGGGCTGCCATGATGCTGGGGGATGAATCCTATGCCGGCAGCCGGTCCTGGAAGCATTTTCAAGCCACTGTCAAGGATATCACCGGCATCAAACATGTGTTTCCCACCCACCAGGGACGGGCCGCAGAAGCCATCCTGGCCCAGACCCTTATCCGCAAAGGCGATATCATTCCCAACAACTCCCACTTTGACACCACCCGGGCCAATATTGAATATGTGGGCGGGGTGGCAGTGAACCTGCTGTGTTCAGAGGGCACCGACACATCAGACACCTCTCCTTTCAAGGGAAACATGGACATTGAAAAACTTGAACAGTGTATTGCCGCCAACGGCAAAGAAAAGATCCCCTTTGCCATGATCACGGTCACCAACAACACCGGCGGCGGACAGCCCGTTTCCATGAAAAATATCCGGGCGGTCAAATCAGTACTGCACAAACACGGAATCCCCCTGGTCATTGATGCCTGCCGGTTTGCGGAAAATGCCTATTTCATAAAACACCGGGAACCCGGGTATGAAAACAGCTCTCTGCTGGAGATTGCCAGAGAGATATTCTCCTGTGCAGACGGCGCCACCATGAGCTGCAAAAAAGACGGCCTGGCCAATATCGGGGGCTTTCTCATCTGCAACAACGATGACTGGGCTGAAAAATTCCGCACCCTGCTGATCATCAGGGAAGGATTTCCCACTTATGGGGGACTTGCCGGCCGGGACCTGGAAGCCATTGCCGTAGGCCTCAAAGAGGCCCTTGAATATGACTACCAGGTCTACCGCCATGCCACGGTCCAGTACCTGAGCAAAAGCCTCATTGAGATCGGGGTACCCATTGTCCGGCCGGCAGGGGGACATGCCGTATTTCTGGATGCAAAAAAAATGCTGCCCCATATTCCACCCCTGCAATACCCGGGTATCGGTATCGTCAATGCCTTGTATACACACGGCGGTGTAAGGGGCGTGGAGCTGGGGACAGTGATGTTCGGGGCATTTGACGAAAACGGCAATGAAACAGCATCCCCTCTGGAGCTGGTGCGCCTGGCATTTCCCAGGCGGGTCTATACCCAGAGCCATTTTGATTATCTCATCGAGGTGATCAGGGAGGTGTGGGGAAACAGACAGGAAATTCCCGGGTATAAAATCACTTACCAGGCACCATTTCTGCGCCACTTCACCTGCCATTTTGAAAAACTTGCCAGGGCATGATACGGGGGATATTACTTTTTGCTTGACTAAAAACACCCATCTTTATTATAGTTGCGCAATTTACAATTAAAATTGTAGGTGTGTTATACAAACAATTTAATCCAAACAAAGGGAGTAGAGCATGAAAGCATTTTTCAAAGGATTAGCGGTTGGGATTTTGTCCATGATGGTTTTTGCCGCGCCCGGCTTTGCCGAGGACACCATTAAAGTCGCCAATGCCGGAGCACTTAGCGGGGATTTGGCACCCTATGGCATTTCCGCCCTCAGGGGTGTTGAAATGGCTGTCGAAGACATCAACGCCAAAGGTGGTATCCTGGGCAAGAAAGTCGAACTGCTGGCGGGCGATGATGTATGCAAACCGGAAGTCGCTGTCAACGTGGCCACCAAACTGGTATCGGACGGCGCCCAAATGGTTGTGGGCCATGTCTGCTCCGGGGCCACCATCGCTGCCAACAAAATTTACAAGGATGCCAATATCATCCTTATTTCCAGTTCCGCCACCAATGATGACCTGACCCTGTCCGGAGAACATCCCAATTTTTTCAGAACCATTTCCAATGATGGAGCCCAGGCCGCTTTGATGACCGATTTTGCGAAAAACGGACTCAAAGTAAAAAAAGTGGCCCTGATTCATGACAAGGGCGATTACGGCAAAGGACAGATGGAACTGGCCAAGGCTGAGTTCGAAAAAATGGGCGGTGTTGACATCGTTCTGTTCGAAGGGGTCACCACCGGTGCAATGGATTATACTGCCATTGTCCAGAAAATCAAACGGTCTGATGCGGAACTCGTCATGTGGGGCGGATACCATTCTGATGCCTCCAAAATCATTCAACTGCTGAAAAAGAAAAGAGTGGATACCCTTTTCATGGGCGCTGACGGCATCTATGGCGACAACCTGCCCAACCTGGCCGGCAAATATGCGGAAGGTGTCTATGCCACCGGCCCCAACGACACCTCTTCCAACCCCATGCATCAAGCGTTGACCAAAGAACACCAGAAAAAATACGGGGAAGATCCCGGCACTTTTTTCATTACCGGTTATACCGCCATGCAGGCCCTGGCAACTGCCGCAGAAAAAGCGGGCACTCTGGACTATGATGCCATGCGGGCCGCCATGTTCGAAATCACTGTGGACTCTCCCATGGGCCAGATCGGATTTGATGAAAAGGGTGACATTGTAGGTGCGGGTTTTTCCGTATACCGGGTGATGGACGGAAAATACAAGCAGGTTA